>NZ_LT906455.1:1800000-2100000 GCF_900187115.1 Aliarcobacter butzleri | reverse complement strand
TCCCTATAATGGACTATCTATGTTAAATGTTCATAAAGATTATCAGTTGATAATTTTAGATTTAACGCTTCCTGAAATTGATGGATTAGAGTTGATTCCAAAAATTAGAGAAAAATCAAATATTCCAATTATTATTAGTTCAGCACGTGATGATATTTTGGATAAAGTTATGGGATTAGAAAGAGGTGCTGATGATTATCTTCCAAAACCTTATAATCCAAGAGAACTTCAAGCTAGAATAAAAACAATTTTAAAAAGAGTTGATTTACAAAATGAGCCTAAAAAAGCTGAACAAAGCTCTTTATTTGAAATAAGAGAATCTGATATGCAAATACTTTTCAAAGGTGTGCATTTAACTCTTACTTTAGCAGAATATGATATTTTGAAACTTTTAATACAAAGAAATCACGGAGTTGTAGCAAGAGAAGATTTTATATATGCAAGTGATAATATCGAAGATGATTCTTCTTTAAAAAATATTGATGTAATTATCTCAAGAATTAGAACAAAACTAGCAAAAATTGATGATAGTACAACTTATATAAAATCAGTAAGAGGTATTGGATATCAACTTATATGATAAAAAATATCTCTATTTCTACTTTTGTAAATATAATATTTGCATTAGCTTTTTTATCTATTTTTGTAACTTTTACAATATTTGTTAATTATGATAAACAAAAACATGAATTAACTTTACAAAATAGATATGAGTTAATTGCAGAAAATATTTTGATTACATTTCAAAATAATCCAACTGTTGAAATCCTTTTATCTTTATACAAAAAATTTCAAGTTTCTCCTATTGAAGATAAAGATGAAAAACTTGAAATTATAAAAAACGCTCAAGAACTAACTATTACTCAAAATTATTTAGGAACTTATAGAGTTTATAAATATAATGATATATATTATATTTATGTGCAACAATATGGCTACAATGTTATGTTAAAAGATTCTGCTAATCATCGATATAATATGGCATTTATTGTTTTAGGATTTATTGTTTCAATTCTTACTTTTTTAATTTTATATGAAATATTAATGAAAAAGTTAAAACCACTAAAAATGTTAAATAAACAAATTATTGAATTTTCTCAAGGAAATAAAGATATAAAATTAAATTACACGAGTACTGATGAGGTAGGAACAATAGCAAGAAATTTTAATGAAGCAATAAATATTATAAATAATCAGTCAAAATCAAAAGATTTATTTATGAGAAATATGATGCATGAATTAAAAACTCCTATTACAAAAGCGATGTTTATTGCTGAAACTTTAGAAGATGATAAAACAAGAGAAAATCTTCAAAGAGCTTTTAAAAGAATGGATGATATTATCAAAGAACTTGCAACAGTTGAGAAATTAACTTCAAAAAATACTATGATATATAAAGAAAAAACAAATTTCATGAATATATATAAAAAAACTTTAGAAATTATGATGATAAATCCACAAAGTGTTGAGGCGAATATAGATAACTTTAACTTTGAAGTTGATACTTATATGATGTCAATAGTTTTAAAAAATCTAATTGATAATGCTATCAAATTCTCGTCAGATAAAAAAGCAGTGATAAATGCAAATAAAAATTTTATAGAAATTATCTCTTTAGGTAAACCTTTAAAAAATGATTTATCACACTATACTGAAGCATTTTGCCAAGAAGAGAAAAGAAGTGAAGGTTTTGGATTAGGGCTTTATATTGTAAAAACTATTGTGAATCTACACAAATATAAACTAGAACACAAATATCAAGATGGAAGAAACTATTTTATTATTAATATGACAAAATAGTTATATTCTACAATCTTTCATTATTTCAAACCAATTTTTATTAAAATTCTTTTTAATAAATTTTTCTTTATGAGGAATAGTGCAATTAGAACAATCATGATGTATAAAATTCTCAGATTCAAATTTTGAACCATTTTTTGAATCAATACTACAATAAGAATATAATATTTTATTGTCTTGCTTTTTTAAACCTTTGTCATTAAATCTAAAATATGGACAAGCACATAAGTAGCAGTTTAAATTCTCTATATTGTGACACTTTTTATTTTCTTTATAAAGAAGACAAAAATTTGGTTCATTAATCACCATATTTTCAAATTTAAAATATTCTATTATTTCATCTATAGTATAATCTTTCAGTTTTGTTATAATTTTTTGATGTTCTTTCCCTTGATTTAAAAACCACTCTTCATAAGTCATTGAATTTCCTATATTTTCTTGTCAAGTAGTTTACAATTAATATTTTTAAGGGTAGAATAAAAATATATTTTAAGGAGAAAAAATGCTTAAAAATATATTTCTTTTAGCAACAATTTTTATTCTTTCTGGTTGTATTCCAAAAACAACACCTTCAATTATTGAAGAAAGATTTTCAAATCAAAAAGAGATATCAACATTTGATAGTTGTACAAACTTTTCATATATTTCACAAATTGATGATATAAAACATGGAAAACTTTTTATTGAACATATAAATTTAAATAGTGATTGTAAATGGAATGGCTTAGCAAGAGGTTATTTTATATCTCTTTTTATGGATACTATAAAAGCTAAATCATATAAATTAGTTGAAAGATTAAATTTTTCTAATATAGAAGTAAATACTTATTTGGTTGATGATATGTATTATGTAAATATCGTAAATCAATATAAAGTTTTTGAAGATATTTTTATAATAGATTATAAAGGATTTTATACAACAAATCTAATAAAAAAATATGACAGTAACTACACAAATATTTATTTGCAAAAAACAAGATTGGATACAAATTATTCAAATAGTTTAGTAAGAATGAATTTTATAAATTCATATTTCTCAAAAGAGAGAGAATCTTTTGCGAATTAATCTTCTAATTATTATTTATTGCCTTATCGTTGTAATGTCAGTTATGTATGCAACACAACCATTGCAACCACTTTTGGCAAAAGAGTTTAATATTACAGTTATTCAAGCTTCTTGGTTTACAGCAGTTATTTTACTTTTTATGGCAATTTCTCCTATTATTTACGGATACACTTTGGAAAAAATGTGTGCAAAAAAAATGTTGATAAATGCTTCTTTTATTTTACTGATAACAAATATTTGTTTGGGATTATCTACAAATTATGAAATGTTTTTATTTTTTAGAGTTTGCGAAGCTTTAGTTGTACCTGCTATTTTAACTTCTTTGATGAGTATTTTGGCAAATATTGATAAAGAAAATGTAAAATTTAATATGTCAATATATGTTGCAGCAACTGTTTTTGGTGGACTTGTAGGAAGAATATTTTCTGGATTTATTGCTACAACATTTTCTTATGAATATGTATTTTATTCACTTTCTTTAGCAATTTTAGTATCTATTACTTTGATAAAAAAGTTAGATTATAATGGTGATGCAACTATTATAAAACCAAAAATAAATGATGTAATAAATATTTTACAAGATAAAAGATTTGTTATAATTTATTTCGTAATGTTTTGTATATTTTTTGTTTTTGCTGGTGTTTTAAATGTATTACCATTTAGAGTAAAAGATATCTCAGAACATTTTTCGGAGTTTCAAATATCATTGTTATATTTAGGTTATGGAATGGGTATTTTGGTATCTTTAACTTCAAAAAAGATTATAAAATTTTTTAAAAATGAAATAAATACTATTTTAGTTGCATGTGGTTTTTTTATATTTGTAACAATATTTCTAACAAATAATGACATTATATATTTATTTTTACTTCTATTTTTATTTTGTATTGGAATGTTTACAGCTCATACTGTAAGTACACAACTTGCAAATTCTATGAAATCTTCTCAAAAATCTTTAACATCTGGAATGTATTTAACTTTTTACTATTTAGGTGGAGCAATGGGTTCTTTTTTACCTACAATTATTTATAAAAACTTTGGTTGGGATTTTATGATATATTTATTTGCGCTTATTTTAGTCGTAGTAGAAGTAGTTGTTTTTATCAATAAAAAATTGTTTTGATATAATCTATAAAATAGAAAGGAATTTCAATGGAAAAGTTAAGTTTAAAATCATCTTTTGTTTTAGGTTTTTTTATTTTTATCGGTTTAGGAACTTTGGGATATTTTATTTCGAGTAGTTTTTTGAAATCAAAAGAGCTAGAAAGAACAGTTATTGTAAAAGGTTTATCAGAAAAAGAGGTACAAGCAAATATTGTATTGTGGCCTATAAAATTTTCTGCAACAGCATCAACTTTAGATGAATTATCAAAAAAGGTTGAAAGTGATACAAATAAAGTTTTAGAGTTTTTAAATAAATATGGAATAAAAAAAGAAGATATTACAGTAAATTCTCCATCAATCATAGATAAAAATGCAAATGAATTTACAGAAAGAGACTATACTTTGAGATATTTAGCAAATAGAACTATAAATATATATTCTCAGGATATTGAAAAAATAAGAGATGTAAGTGGAAAACTATTTGAATTATCACAAAATGGAATTTTATTTAGAGTAGATGATTGGGATTCAAAAATAGAGTATTTATATACAAAATTAAATGAAATAAAACCAGCTATGATTGAAGAAGCAACAGCAAATGCTAGAGAAGTTGCACAAAAATTTGCTCAAGATTCAAATAGTAAATTAGGTAAAATCAAAAAAGCAACTCAAGGACAATTTGAGATAACTAGTAGAGATAAAAATAGCGAACACATAAAAAATATTAGGATTGTATCAACAGTTGAGTATTATTTAAATGATTAAGAGATAGTTTAATACTATCTCTTAAAATTATAAGTTTTCTTTTGCGTAGTCTAAAGCTTTAGTTTTAGCTTCTTGGATTTTAGAAGTGTCTTTTCCACCTGCTTGTGCAAAGTCAGGTCTTCCACCTCCACCTCCACCAACGATTGGAGCAATATTTTTTATCCAATCACCAGCTTTGATATTTGTATTTTTACTTCCAGCTACAATCAAAACTTTGTCATCTTTTGCTTGTAATAAGAAAATTGCAACTTTTTCGTTTGCATTTTTTGTATCATCAACAATTTTCTTTAAATCACCATTTTCTACTACTGAAACTATAACTTTTGTATCATTTATAATAGTTTCTTCAATAGGAGAAGAAGTTTTACTTTGAGAAGTTTCTATCTCTTTTTTCAAATCTTTGATTTGCTCTTTTAGTTTTTTTATACCTAAAATTACATCACTATTTTTAACTTCTGCTTGAATTTCATTCATTTTTGAAATTATATCTTTAGTATATTTTATTGCTGCAGTTCCACAAACAGCTTCTATTCTTCTTACTCCCGCACTAACACCTGATTCTTTTACTATATAAAAACTTCCAATATCAGCTGTATTTCTTACGTGAGTTCCTCCACAAAATTCAACAGAAACATCTTCAAAACTTACAACTCTTACAACATCACCATATTTTTCACCAAACATAGCAATAGCGCCTTTTTTCTTTGCTTGTTCAATAGGAAGTTCTTCAACATTTCCTGAAATTCCTCTTGCTATCATAGAGTTAACTAAGTCTTCAACTTCATCAATTTGTTCTTTTGTCATAGCTTTTGGATAAGTAAAGTCGAATCTTAGTCTTGAAGCATCATTTAAAGAACCAGCTTGAGAAACAGTATCTCCTAAAACTATTTTTAGAGCACTTTGAAGTAAATGTGTAGCACTATGGTGTTTTGCAACTTCATTTCTATTTACAACGATTGCATCAACACTTTCACCTTGTTTTAAAGATGAATTAACAACTTTTACTTTTGAAAGATTTAACCCATGAAATTTTGTAGTTTCTTCAACAATAGCAATATGTTTATTATCTTCTAAAGCTCCAATATCTCCATTTTGTCCACCACTTGTAGCATAAAATGGAGTTTTATCTAACATTACCCATCCAGTAGAATCTTTTTCTAAAATTTTTACTTCTTTAAAATGTTCATCTAAAAGAGCGATAATTTTTGATTTGTAAGTTGTATTGTTATATCCAACAAATTCATTTGAACCAAATTTTTCTAATAATTGTTTAAAATCACCTTCGTTTGAAGTGTCACCACTTCCTTTCCAAGCTGCTTTTGCCATAGCTTTTTGGTTATTCATTAATTCATCAAATTTAGCTAAATCAACTTTTAAACCTCTATCTCTTAACATATCTTCTGTTAAATCTAAAGGGAAACCATAAGTATCATATAATTTAAATGCAGTAACACCAGAAAAAATATCTTTTGTTTTTTCTAGTTCTTCATTAAATAAAGACATCCCTAAATCAATAGTTTTAAAGAATCTATCTTCTTCTAAAGTTAATTGTTCTTCAATGAAATTTTTATTTTCAACAAGTTCTGTATAGTGTCCACCCATTATTTCTATTAAAGTGTCAAGAAGTTTCGCCATAAATGGTTTTCTAAATCCTATTAAATAACCATGTCTAACTGCACGTCTTAAGATTCTTCTTAAAACGTAAGGTCTTCCTTCATTTCCAAATAATATTCCTTGTGAAAGCATAAAAGAACAAGCTCTTAAATGGTCAGCAATTACTCTATATGAACCAATATTTTCTGAAGTTGCATTTTTAGAAGAAATTTCTTCAATTTTTTTAATTATTGGTTTGAAATTAGACGAATCAAAGTTATTAAAAACACCTTCTTTAATTGCAATTACTCTTTCAAGTCCCATCCCTGTATCAATAGATGGTTTTGGAAGAGGATTTAGTTTTCCATCAGCTGTTCTTTCGTATTGCATAAATACTAAATTCCAGATCTCTAAAAATCTATCTCCATCTCCTCCCATATAATCTTCTTCACCATTGAAGTTTTCTTCTCCTTGGTCATAAAAGATTTCACTACAAGGTCCACAAGCACCTGTATCTCCCATTGACCAGAAATTGTCTTTATCTCCAAATCTCATAATTCTTGATGGATTTATGTACTTTGACCAAATATCAAAAGCTTCATCATCATTGTTATGAACAGTAACCCATAATTTGTCTATAGGAAGCGCTAAATTAACTGTAACAAATTCCCAAGCATAAGCAATAGCATCTTCTTTAAAATAATCTCCAAATGAGAAATTTCCAAGCATTTCAAATAAAGTGTGATGACGTGCTGTATAACCTACATTTTCCAAATCATTATGCTTTCCCCCAGCCCTTACACATAATTGGCATGATGTAGCTCGTTTGTTTTTAGGTGTTGGAACAGCTCCCGTAAATATATCTTTAAACTGTACCATACCAGCATTTGTAAACATTAATGTAGGGTCATCAGGAACTAAAGGCATAGATGAAATAACTTCATGTCCTTTACTTCTAAAAAACTCTAAATATTCTTTTCTAATATCCATTAAATTATCCGTTATTTTTATAAAATTTTTCTATTTTATCTAAAAGTTTATTTAGCCTTGATTAGTGAACTTTATAAAATATAAAACTATATTTAAGTTTTTAAAAGTTATAATTTTTTATGTTTTAACAAACTATGTATATATTTAATGATAAATAAAATTTAATAAAAGGATAAATAATGGGAAAATATATTGAATTAACAGCTTCAAATTTTGACGAAGTAACAAGTAAAGGTGTATCTATGGTAGATTTCTGGGCTCCTTGGTGTGGACCTTGTAGAATGATTGCTCCAGTTATAGAAGAATTAGCTTCTGATTTTGAAGGGAAAGCAAATATTTGTAAAGTAAATACTGATGAAGAGCAAGATTTAGCTGTAAAATTTGGTATTAGATCAATTCCTACTGTTATTTACATAAAAGATGGTAAAGTTGTAGATCAAACAGTTGGTGCTTCTTCAAAACAAGCATTTACTGATAAAATTAATTCTCTTTTATAATTAGTTAGAAGATTTAAACTTAAGAAGGAAGATGTTTTTGCATCTTCCTTTTTTTATTTAAAAAATTCAATATTTTAAGATAGATATAAATTATTAAATGATAAAATTTTTCCATAATGTTTGTTTTTATATAATCTATAACTTACAAATATTTTAGTATCATATTATTTTTATAAAATATATGAGATGAATTAAAATTAAATTAAGGATTTCAATATGTTAGATTTAGCAATTATAGGTGGAGGACCAGCTGGCTTAACTGCTGGGTTATATGCTACTAGAGGTGGCTTAAAAAATGTTATTATGTTTGAGATGGGAATGCCTGGAGGTCAAATAACAAGTTCTTCAGAAATTGAGAATTATCCTGGACAAGTTGAAATTGTTTCTGGAATGGATTTAATGATGAAATGGCCAGAGCAATGTCAAAGATTTGGACTAAAACATGAAATGGCACAAGTAGAAAATGTTACAAAAAATGGTGATATTTTTAAAGTAACAACATCAGATAAAAAAGAGTATGAAGCAAAATCTGTTTTAATAGCGACTGGTTCTGTTCCAAGACGTGCAGGATTTAAAGGCGAAAATGAATTCTTTGGAAAAGGTATTTCTACTTGTGCAACTTGTGATGGATTTTTCTATAAAGGAAAAGAAGTAGCTGTTGTTGGTGGTGGAGATTCTGCAATTGAAGAAGCTATATATTTAGCAAAATTATGTAAAAAAGTATATTTAGTTCATAGAAGAGATACATATAGAGCAGCACCTAGTACAGTTGAACATATGAAACACACAGAAAATATTGAAGAAGTTACAAATGTTAGTGTTGAAGAGGTGTTTGGCGATGCAAGTGGAGTTACAGGATTAAAAGTAAAATGTAATAAAACAGGTGAAATTAGAGATTTACCAACTCCAGGTGTATTTATTTTTGTAGGAAGAGATGTTCTAAATGCACCTTTAAAACAAGCAGACGGGTCTTTTTTATGTGATGTAAGAGAAAGTGGTGAAGTTGTAGTTGATTTAAAAATGAGAACATCAGTTGCCGGACTTTATGCAGCAGGTGACATCAGAATTGATGCAGCAAAACAAGTTGTTTGTGCAGCAGGAGATGGTGCAACAGCAGCAGTTAATATTATTGAGTATTTAGGATAAGGAAATAATTTAAATGGTTAAAATAGGTATTTTAGGAAGCACTGGAAGAGTTGGTTCACTATTAATTGATGATTTACAAAATGATAAAGATGCTAAATTATCAGCAGTTCATGTTACTAGCAAGTTATTAAAAACTTTGCCACAAGATACAATTGTTACAAATGATATAAAAGTTTTATTTGATTCTTGTGATGTAATTATTGATTTTAGTAAACCTTCTGGAACAGAGGCTCTTTTGACTGAAGTTATTGAAAATGGTGCAAAAAAACCATTGGTGATTGCAACAACTGGATTAAATAAACATCAGCAAAATTTGTTGCTTGAAGCTAGCAAATTAGTACCTATTTTATATGCGACTAATATGAGTTTAGGAGTTGCTGTTTTAAATAAACTTGTAACTTTAGCATCTAAGACTTTAAGAGATTTTGATATTGAAATTGTTGAACAACATCATAGACATAAAATTGATGCACCTTCAGGAACAGCTTTAACTTTAGCTGAACATGCGGCAAGTGCAAGAGATTTAAACTTGGATGATGTAAGAATTTCTGGACGTGATGGAAATATTGGTGCTAGAACTAAAGATGAAATTGCTGTTATGGCATTAAGAGGTGGAGATATAGTAGGACGACATACAGTTGGTTTATACAATGATGGAGAATTCTTAGAATTAAACCATACAGCAACTGCAAGAAATACTTTTTCTAAAGGTGCAATTAAAGTTGCTAAATGGATTGTAGGAAAAGATGCAAAATTATACTCAATCAATGATGCTTTAGGTCTATAAGGAAAAATAACATGTGTGCAATAGTTGGAATTTTTGGAAATGATAATGCGGCGAGACTAGCCTCAGTTGCTCTGTTTGCAATGCAACATAGAGGACAAGAAGCTACTGGTATTTCTTCATCGTGTGATGGAAAAATTTATACAAAAAAAGATAGAGGTTTAGTTTCAGAGGTTTTTACTGATGATGCCTTAAAATATCTAAAAGGGAATATGGCTATTGGACATAATAGGTATTCAACAGCTGGTGGAGATTCTATTTTAGATGCACAACCAGTTTATGCAAAATATAAACTTGGTGAAATATCAATTGTTCATAATGGAAATCTGATTAATAAAGATGAAGTAAGACAAGATTTAATTAATAAAGGTGCAATTTTCCAAACAGGAATGGATACTGAAAATCTAATTCATTTAATAGCTAAAAATACAAAAGATAGACTAAGAGATAGAATAAAAGAAGCTTTAGAAAAAACTATTGGTGCATATTGTTTTATTGTTCAAAGTAGAAGTAAACAGTTTGTAATTAGAGATAGATATGGAATTAGACCTTTATCTATTGGAAAATTAAAAAGTGGTGGATACATAGTTGCTAGTGAAACTTGTGCTTTTGATTTAGTTGGTGCAGAATTTATTAGAGATGTAAGACCTGGAGAAATGCTTATTTTAGCTGAAGGTTATGAACCAGAATCTATTCAACTATTTGAACCAGAATTTAGACCATGTGCTTTTGAATACGTATATTTTGCTAGACCAGATTCTGTAATAGATGGTAAAAATGTGTACACAACTAGAGAAAATATGGGTAAAGCATTAGCCAAGAATGATAAAAATAAAAATATTAAAATAGATATGGTTGTTCCTGTTCCAGATAGTGGAGTGCCTGCCGCACTTGGTTATGCTGCACAAAGTGGAGTACCATTTAAGTACGGAATCATTAGAAATCACTATGTAGGAAGAACTTTTATTGAACCAACTCAAGAGATGAGGGATTTAAAAGTAAGAATGAAATTAAGTCCTATGAGATCTTTGATTGAAGGTAAGTCTTTACTTGTAATTGATGATTCAATTGTTCGAGGAACAACTTCAAAAAGAATAGTTAAACTTTTAAAAGAAGCTGGTGCTAAAGAGGTTCATTTTAGAGTTGCTAGTCCAGAAATAAAATTCCCATGTTTCTATGGAATTGATACTCCACATAAAGAAGAATTAATTTCAAATAATATGAGTAAAGATGAAGTTTGTAAATATATAGAAGCTGATAGTTTAGAATATTTATCTATAGATGATTTAGTAAATGCAATCGGAAATGATAGAAATTATGCACTTGAAAGTTTTGATGGAGATTACTTCGTAAAAGCGTAATGAGTGAATTAAAAAATGTATTAACTATCGGAAGATACTTAAAAAATAAATTTGGTGAAAAAGTTTACAAAATTCCTATTTCAATATCTGGATTTACTTGTCCAAATATTGATGGAACAGTAGCTCGTGGTGGTTGTTCTTTTTGTGAAAATGATTCTTTTAGTCCAAATTTACAAGAAAAAAGAACAAAGTTCAAACTTAATCCTAGAATCAGTGAAAATCCATATTTAGAAAATCAATTAAAACAGCTAGAAATGCAGTTTTTTGCTACAAAAAAAAGACTTGAGAATAAATTTGGTGTAAAAAAATTTATAGTTTATTTCCAATCTTTTACAAATACTTATGCTCCATTTAATACTTTAAAAGCTTTATATGAAAAAGCTTTAAGTTTTGATAATGTTATTGGTTTGAGTATTGGAACAAGAACAGATTGTATGACTGATGAAATTTTAGATTTTTTAGTTGAAAAATCTAAAGATAAAGAGATTTGGATTGAGTATGGAATCCAGTCATTTTTTGATGAAACACTTGTAAAAATAAATCGTGGTGATACGGTATCTAATATGAAGTACTGGATAAAAAGAACAAAAGATAGAGGATTGAAAGTTTGTGGACATTTAATCTATGGTTTGCCAAATGAAACACAAGAGATGATGCTTGAAACTTTTAAACAAACTTTAGAGTTAGAAGTTGATTCGATAAAATTCCATCCTTTATATGTAGTGAAAAATACACTTTTAACAAATGATTTTAGAAAAGGAAGATTCACTCCAATTTCTGAAGAACTATACATTGATACAGTTGTAAAATCTATTATAAATTTACCAAATAATGTATCAGTTCAAAGAGTAACTGCTGGAATAGATGATAGTACTTTATTGTCACCACAATGGTGTAAGGATAAACATCAACAAATGAAAAATATTAGATTAGCTTTAGGAAAAGAGGGATGGAACTATTAAATAGTACCAAAAGGTACTATTTCATTTTTAAAAGGTAGTCAACTACATTTTCAATAAATGCATCATGTTTTTTATCTTTTCTATATGCAATATAAAGTTTTCTTAACATTTTTTGATTACCAATTCTTGATTCATATAAAGCACCAGCTTTTAATAGTGATTCAATTGCATTTCTTGAAACAATAGAAACAGTTGGAGTTAGATTTTTATCTGAGTGTAAAACAGTCTGAACTATTGTTGTTGCTGATGTAACTTCACTAGTTACATTAAACGTATCACAGTCAGGATAGTTTGCTTTTTCAAGATTTTCTTTAAACAATAATCTTGTATTTGATTCAGGATTTCTACAAACCCATTTGTAAGATAATAAATCTTCAGCTTTAGCTTTTAGTGGAAGTTTTTGATTAGAGAATATTACTATTTCATCTTCCATCCATTCTCTATAGATGATTTCTTCATTTGGAATATAGTTTTCAACTAAAGCTATATCTATTTTTTTATCAAGCAAATCTTGAATAGCTTCATGAGAAACTGATACATTTATAGATACATCATTATGAATATTTTCTTTTAAATTATTTAAAAATCTAGGAAGAATATAATTTCCAATTATAAAAGATGCACCAAATACAAATGTCACATTTTTATTCATTATTTTTAATAGTTCTTTCTCTGCATTGGCAACACATTTTTCAATTTTAAGAGCAATTCCGTGAAGTATTTGACCCTCTTTAGTCAGTTTTATACCATTTTTTTTCCTATCAACAATTTGAACGTCTAAATAATCTTCAATAAATTTCATTTGTTGAGTTACTGCTGGTTGAGAAATCCCAAGTTTAGCAGAAGCTTTTGAAAAAGATTTTTCTCTAACAACAGTTAAAAAAGTCTCTAATTTTGCAAAATCAGTGAGCATTATAATCTCCAATAAATAAATTGAAAGAATAATAACATTTATTTATATATAGAATAATTAAGAGAAATAATGAATTTATATTATATATGGTATAATAAGTAATAATTGGAGAGAAAATGTTTGAAAATCTGTTAATATCATTGAATGATTCACAAAAAATTGCTGCTCAACATGTTGATGGTCCGCTACTTATTCTTGCAGGAGCAGGAAGTGGGAAGACAAAAACTATCACAACAAGACTTGCTTTTTTAATATCTATTGGTATAGATCCAAGTTCAATTTTAACTTTAACTTTTACAAATAAAGCAGCAACTGAGATGAGAGAAAGAGCTTTTTCTTTGCTTGATTCATCTAAGATATTTACTCCACCTTTACTTTGTACTTTTCATAAATTTGGTTTACTATTCCTAAAATTTCATATGAGTGAATTAGAGAGGAAAAACAATTTTATTATAATTGATACAGATGATAAAAAAAGAATTTTAAAATCAATCAACAAAGAGATACCTTCTGCTCTTTTAGCTTCGGAAGTTTCAAAATATAAAAACTCATTAATGTCTCCAAGTGAAGTTAAGGCTACTGCTCAGTTAAAACTTTATCAAGAAATAGCACAAATCTATGAAGATTATGAAAACTATTTAGAAAAAAACAATCTAGTTGATTTTGATGATTTACTTCTTCTTCCTTACAAAATATTGAAAAACAATGAGAATTTAGCAAAACAAATTAGTCAAAAATATCAGTATATTATGGTAGATGAATATCAAGATACAAATGAGTTGCAATATAGACTTTTAAGACTTTTATGCTCAAGCCATAACAATCTTTGTGTAGTTGGTGATGATGACCAATCTATTTATGGATGGCGTGGTGCGACTATAAAAAACATATTGAACTTTTCTGATCATTTTGAAAATAGTTTAGTTATAAAACTAGAAGATAATTATCGTTCAACAGATACTATTTTAAATCATGCAAATCAATTAATAGAGCATAATAGAGATAGATTAGGAAAAAAATTAATAGGAACTAGAACAAAAGGTGATTCTATAAGAATTTATGAATCAAATGATGAAAATGACGAAACAAGAAAAATTGTAGAAGACATAAAAAAACTTATAGATAGTGGAGAAAATCCTAAAAATATAGCAATTTTATTTAGAGTAAATGCACTCTCACGTTCTTTAGAAGAAGGATTTAATAAAGCTGGATTACACTATAAACTTGTTGGTGGAATGAAGTTTTACGAAAGAAGTGAAATTAAAGATTTAATTGCATACTTTAGAATCTTAACAAATTTAAATGATAATTTTTCTATAAAAAGAATCATAAATAAACCAAAAAGAGGTATTGGAAAAACTACAATTGAAAAACTTGAAGAAAAATCTATTGAAACTGGTAAATCTATTTTTGATTTGATTCAAGAACTTGATGCTGAAGGTATTAGTTTAATTGTTGGTAAAAAAAATGCAAGAACACTAAAAGTATTTGAAGCCTCTATTTTAGATTTAAGAGAATCTTTAACTCAATCAAAAATGAGATTTTTAGATAACTTTGAGGAGACTTTTGATTATAGAGCATCTTATGATAATCTTCCTGATGGTTTTGAAAGACAAGCTAATATTGATGAGTTCTATGGATATATAAGAGATTATTTTATTCAAAATCCTCATTTAGATTTAAAAGATTTTTTAAATGAAATCGCACTTGAAAGTGAAAATGATGATTATAGTGGTGAAGCTGTCTCAATGATGAGTGTACACGCATCAAAAGGTCTAGAGTTTAAAAATCTATTTATTATTGGTTTAGAAGAAGGTTTTTTCCCAATTACTGGTGATGGAAGTGATTTAGAAGAAGAAAGAAGATTAGGTTATGTTGCAATTACAAGAGCTAAAGATAATCTTACTTTATCTTTTGTTCATTCAAGATTTTATAAAGGAAAAAGAACAGTTCTTTCAAAAAGTAGATTCTTAAGTGAATCTGGACTTATAAAAGGAAGTTTAACTATTCAAAAACAAGCAGATTTTAAAAAAGGTGATATTGTTTCTCACAAAATTTTTGGAATGGGAAGAGTAGAAAAAGTAACGAGTGCGGGTAAAGATTACAAATTGACTATTAATTTTGGTGGAACAAAAAGAGATATATTATCTTCATTTGTGGAAAAAGCATAAGTTGTAGGATAAGCTTTTGCAAGTAAGATTTTATGAAAAAGAACAATTAAATAAATTGTTAGTAGTGAATAAACCTATATTTATGAGTTCAAATTTTTATTTGAACAGAATAAAAAGAAAATATAAAAATAAAAAAGCTGGATTTAGTGGAACACTTGACCCTTTTGCCAAAGGTTGTTTGATTGTTGCTTTTGGACAATATGCAAAGCTTTTTAAATATTTATCAAAAACTCCAAAAACATATAAAGCAGTAATTTGGCTTGGAGTAAAATCAAAATCTTTAGATATAGAAGAGATTGAAAGTATAGATTTAATAGACAAATTAGATAAAAGCCATATTATAAAAGAGTTAAATCTCCTAAAAGGAGAAATAGAATATATTCCTCCAAAATTTAGTGCAAAAAAAATTGATGGAAAAAGAGCTTATGAATTAGCAAGAAATGGAGTTGAAGTTGAATTAAATAAAACAAAGATGACTATTTTTGATACAAAATTTGTTTTATATAATCATCCATTTATAACTTTTGAAGTAACTGTTAGTGAAGGAACTTACGTTAGATCTTTTGCACAAATACTTTTAGAAAAATTAAATAGTTTTGGAACTTTATCTTATCTTGAACGATTAAATGAAGGTGAATTTTTTTATGAAAATGAAAAAGAGTTAAATCCATTAGATTTTATAAAATTACCTGTAAATAAATATTTGGGTACAACTGAATGGTTAGAAAAAGGTAAAAAGATAGGAATTGAGTATGTTGAAAAGAAAGATAATGGAAAATATCTTATACTAACTGAAAAGTTTTTTTCTATTATTGAAATAGTAGATAATGATGTAAAATATTTAATAAATAAAGTACCAAAATATGGAATATAAAATGACTGAAAAATCTTATGCAAAAGTAAATATTTTTTTAAAAATAGCAAATAAAAGAGATAATTACCATGAACTTGTATCAAGATTTGTACGAGTTCATAGCCTTTATGACAAAATCTCTTTTATTAAATCTAAAAGGAAAGCTTTTGAAATAATAGGAAATTTTGGTTGCAAATTGGAAACAAATACTATTTTTAAAGCATATCAACTTATAAAAAGCTATAAAGGTGTTGAAGATTTTTTTCAAGAATATAGCGTTGAAGTAGAAAAAAATATTCCAGAGTTTGCAGGGCTTGGTGGCGGAAGTTCCAATGCAGCTACATTTTTGATTATGGCAAATAAATATTGTAAACTAAACTTATCAAAAGATGATTTATGTAAAATTGCAGTTAAAATTGGAGCTGATGTACCATTTTTTGTATATGAATATGATAGTGCAAATGTTACAGGCATCGGAGAAATTGTTGAAAAATTTGATGAAGAAATTTTAAATATAGAAACTATCACTCCTAATATTAAATGTAATACCGGTCAAATTTTTAAAATATTTAGAGAAAAGTTTTATAAAGAGATATCAAAAGAAGAAGCCAATAAATTGCTTAGTATGAAATCTATTGATATATTAAAACAATTTGGTATAGAAGATGCAAATGATTTGTATGAAAGTGCATTGAGTTTATATCCACAATTAGGTGATTATGAAAAAAAAGATTGGTATTTTAGTGGTAGTGGAAGTTCATTTTTTAGGATAAATAATGGCAAATAAAAAAGATACAAAAAAGAATTTAGTTTTTAAAAATAAAAAAGCATTTCATGACTTTACTATTTTAGAAACTTTAGAAGCTGGAATTGTCTTAGAAGGTAGTGAAGTAAAAGCAATAAGAGAAGGTAGAGTTAATCTAAAAGATTCTTTTGTTCGTATAATTAAAGGTGAAGTATTTTTACTTAATGCTCATATTTCTCATTTAAGTACAACTCACTCAACTTATAGACCTGATGAAAGAAGGTCAAGAAAACTTTTACTTCATTCAAAACAAATAGATAAAATGTACTCTAAAGTTACAAAAGATGGAATAACATTAGTTGCATTAAAACTATACTTTAATGATAAAAATATGATTAAAATTGAAGTTGCAACAGCTCAAGGTAAAAAACTCCATGATAAAAGAGAAGATTTAAAAGCAAAAACTATGAAACGGGAAACTGAGCAAGTTTTAAAATCTTTTAAATAGGATATTTTTTATCTCTTTTTATAAGTTAAAATTATAATTAAAATAATAACTCATTTGTTAATTAATTGTTAATTTTTTTGTTAATTTTAAGTTTCTCTTGGCTATCATTTTGTTCAATGAGTGACTTTTTGTGACTTGTATATAAAATTAGTAGGAGGAGATTGATGCAAAACGGTGCACAAATTGAGTATGACTACTCAGTTGCAAAAGCCTTTACATTTGCAACAATATTGTTTGGTATCATAGGTATGACAATCGGTGTTGTACTTGCGTTTCAATTAGCTTTCCCAGAGCTAAATTATTTAGCTGGAGAGTATGGTACATTTAGTAGATTAAGACCTTTACACACAAATGGTGTTGCTTTTGGTTTTGCTTTAAGTGGTATTTTTGCTGGATGGTATTATATATCTCAAAGGGTATTAAAAGTTTCATTAAAAGAATCACCTTTTTTAATGGCTATTGCAAAACTACACTTTGTTCTTTATTTTATTACTATTCTTTTAGCTGTTGTAACATTATTTATGGGGATTACAACATCAAAAGAGTATGCAGAATTAGAGTGGCCACTAGATATTTTAGTTGTTGTTTGGTGGGTTTTATGGGGTATTTCAATTTTTGGAATAATTGGAATTAGAAGAGAAAGAACTTTATATATTTCAATTTGGTATTTCATTTCTACATTTATTGCTGTTGCAATGTTATATTTATTTAATAATATGGAAGTTCCAACTTATTTAGCTACTGGATATGGTTCATGGATTCACTCTGTTTCTATGTATTCTGGAACTAATGATGCTTTAGTTCAATGGTGGTATGGACATAATGCTGTTGCATTCGTATTTACTACTCCAATTATTGCATTAATTTATTATTTCTTACCAAAAGAGTCTGGACAAAACGTTTATTCTTATAAATTATCTATCTTAGCATTCTGGGGATTATTATTTGTATATTTATGGGCTGGTGGACACCACCTTATTTATTCAACAGTTCCAGATTGGATGCAAACAATGGGATCAGTTATGTCAGTTGTTTTAATTTTACCATCATGGGGATCAGCAATTAATATGCTTTTAACAATGAAAGGTGAATGGCAACAATTACAAACAAATACATTAATCAAATTTATGGTTTTAGCTTCAACATTCTATATGTTATCAACAATAGAAGGACCAATTCAATCAATTAAATCAGTAAATGCAATTGCACACTTTACAGACTGGATTCCAGGGCACGTACATGATGGTGTATTAGGATGGGTTGTATTTATGATTATGGCAGCTTTATATCACATGGTACCAAGAATGTATAAAAAAGAGTTATACTCAAAATCTTTAATGGATACACAATTCTGGTTACAAACAACAGGGATTGTTTTATACTTTACTTCAATGTGGATAGCAGGTATTACACAAGGTATGATGTGGAGAGCATATGATGAGTATGGTTCATTAGTATATTCATTTATTGATACAGTAAATGTATTACATCCATATTACACAATTAGAGCAGTTGGTGGGTTATTATACCTAATTGGATTCTTTATATTTACATATAACATTTATAAAACAATTAAATGTGGTAGAGTACTTGATAAAGAGCCAGTAAATGCAACTCCAGTAGCTGCGTAAGAAAAGGAGAGATTATGTTTCATTGGTTTGAACAAAGACCGTTTTTCTTTGCGGTACTAGTATTTTTATTTGTTGCATTTGCAGGGATTATAGAGGTAATTCCAGACTTTGCAAAACAAAGTAGACCAACAGTTGGTACAAAACCATATTCAGTATTAGAATTAGCTGGAAGAAATGTTTATATTAAAGATTCGTGTAACGCGTGTCACTCTCAATTAGTAAGACCATTTAAATCTGAGACAGATAGATATGGAATGTATTCTTTATCAGGGGAATATGCTTACGATAGACCATTCTTATGGGGATCAAAAAGAACAGGTCCAGATTTAATGAGAGTTGGAAATTATAGAACTACTGATTGGCATGAAAACCATATGTGGCAACCATCGGCTGTTGTTCCTGGAAGTATTATGCCAGCATATAAACATCAGTTTTCAAATATAGCAGATGTTGAAACAGCTTATGCAGAAGCTTTAACAGTAAAAAATGTATTTAATACTCCATATGATCAAGAAGGTATGCCTAAACTTGGTACTTGGGAAGAAGCAAAAGCTGCTGCTTTAGAAGAAGCGAAAGTTATTGCTGCTGATATGAAAAATGAAGATGTTAAAAAAGCTGTTGCAAACGGTCAAGTTCCTGAAATAGTTGCATTAATTGCATATTTAAATTCTTTAAAGTAAGAGGTTGATGATGGATTATGAAACACTTTTAACAGTACAAGGCTATACTAAATTCTTTTTGATTTTAGCTGTGTTCATTATATTTTACTCATATGCTTATTCTATCTATAGAAGGGATAAAAAGGGGGAAAGAGATTTTGAAAAATATTCAAAGCTTGTACATGATGATTCAAGTGTTTCAATTCCTCTTGAAGAGAGAAAAAGAGATAAAGATATAGATAATAAGGAGAAATAAAATGAAGTCTATGATTATAGGTGGAATAATTCTTATCATCGCATTAATGGCAGGAACTTACTTTGTAGCGGGTGATGCTTTTAACAGTGATGATTATATTAATAGCCTAACAATGTTAGGGGCAGTAGCAATTATTACAATTAGTGTATTTGTTGTTTTAAAATATGTTAATCAAATGAAAAATGATACTGCAAGTGGAGAGTTAGCTGAAGAGAAATGGGATGGTATTGGTGAATATAAAAATCCTATTCCAACTGGATGGGGATTGGCATTTATCGGTTCTATTTTATGGATGTTCTGGTACTTTACTGTTGGTTATCCAATAAATGGATTTTCACAAATTGGTCAATGGAATGAAGAGACTAATGAATATAATGCTAAATTTGAGCAAAAATGGGTAAATCCATCTGAAGAGACTTTAAAAGCTATGGGTCAATCAGTTTTCCTAGTTCAATGTGCTCCTTGTCACGGTGTTGATGCAGAAGGAATTGAAGGAAAAGCTCATAATTTGACAAAAAGAGTTTCTAAAGAACAAGTTGTTTATGCTATTAAAAATGGTGCAAATAATTTAACAACAGATTTCCCTGCAGGAATGCCACCAATGATGTTAACAGAAGATGCTGATATTAATGAAGTTGCTACTTATGTTGCAAGTGGATTTAAAGGTCAACAACCTGCTGCTTATGCTGTTTGTGCAACTTGTCATGGTGAAGATGGAACTGGTATGCCTTTTGTTGGTCCAAATATTAAAGCTTATGATGATGCACTAGTTATAGCTGTATTAAAAAATGGTAAAAAAGGTTTAATTGGAACTATGCCAAGCTTTAATGAAAGACTTAACGAAACTCAAGAAAGAGCATTGGCTTCATATTTAAGAAGTTTAGGAGAGTAAGATGGCTGGAAATACACAAATGAATGAAAATGAAAGAGGTATTTTTAAACTAAATGGAATTTCAGGTATGTTAGTAGCTGTTGTTTTATTATTATCAATCCTTGCTATTTTAGTAGTAAATGCTGTACTAGTTCAACAAAGAGAAGCTACAAATTACTATAAAATTAATCAAGACTTAAATGGTTTAAAAATGAATAGTGCAGAGAATCATACACATTACCAACTTGTTGGTAGTGAAAAATAAGGAGTAAAATATGGAAAAAGTTATTGGTATTTTACTTGTAGTTGCAGCTGTAATGACTATATATTTTGGTTATTTTGATGCAGCAAAAGTATATGTTGGTTAAATGAAAAAAGTTAAATTTTTTAAAGTAGGAGTGATTTTTTCACTTTTACTTTTTTTCTGCACAAATCTAAATGCTGAAAATTATATTCTAAACGATGATAAATTAATCGATGACAGAGCAAAAGAAAAAATTAATCAAATTGGTGATGAAGTTAAATCTAAATTAGGTGTTAATATATATATTTATGCAAAATCTACTTTAGGTTTAGATGATAACATTAAAACTAAAGAGAAGATTGAAATAGTAAAATCGAATGAAAATCAGATTTTACAAAACTTAAAAGCTCCATATATTCTAATGACTATTTATGTTGAAGAAAATATGGTTAATTTAATATTTACTGAAGATTTTAAAAATATAATTGATAAAAATGAGATTTTAGATGGCTATGTTGTACCACTTTTAGCTTCAAAAGATAAAAATTCACTTTATGCAAAAGTTAGCGCTGCTACATTAAATGGTTATGCAGCTATTGCTGATACTTTAGCCGATTCTAAAAATATAAAATTAGAAAACAGTATAGGAAATTCTGGTAAAGTCTCTGGTACAATTTGGAGAGTATTTATGTATACTCTTGTTGTTGTAGCATTATTAGTATATACTTATGCAGTTTTAAGAAAGAGAAAATAAATTATGAAAAGAAATTATTGGCCATTGTTTTTTATAGGAATTTTTAGTTTTGTATTTTCAATGATTATTTGGACTATTACAAAGGCTGTAAGTGTTCCAACTGTTGAAGACAGAAGTTTTATGAAAAAGTATCAAGATGTAGATGAACATTTTAATGTAATGATGGAATCAAATCAAAAATTTTTATCAAAATACAATTTTGAAATGTATTTAAATGATAAAGAATTTGATTTAACTACAGAAGATATAAAATATTCTCAAAGAGTAATTGAAAAATATTCTGAAAATAAAAATCTTCTAAAAATAGGTCAAAATAATATAAAAATTGTTATAACTGATAAAGTTACAAAAGAAAAAAAAGATGTAAAAATTGATTTGATAGTTTCAAAAACTATGACAAATGATAGTGATATATCTATTTCAAATGATAATTTTACAAATGTAAATAATACTTTCTTTTCAAATTTTGATATAAAAGAGGCAAATAATTGGATTATAACAGGTAGTTTCAATGTTGATGAAACGATAGGTTATATTTATATTAAAACAAATGCTATTTAAAAAAAAGCTTTTAGTTTTTCCCACTTCAAGAGCAATCAGAGATTATATCTCTAAACAAAAGAGTAATAATACTCTTTTGCCTTTCATCTTAACTATTGATGAATTTTTAAAAAAATCTATATCTTTATCAAACCTAAAATATTGTGAAGAAGAACATAGAGTTCTTTTTCTAAATGAAGCAATAAAAAATATTGATATAAAAAAGCTAGGAATTTCAGATAATTTTACAAAGTTTTTAAAACAAAGTGATTATATATATAGATTTTTTTTGGAATTAGCAAGTGAAAAAGTTGAAATTGAAGAGATACAAAATGTTGATACTTATGATTTTTATTTAGAACATTTGGAAATCTTAAAAGCTATTAAAAAAAAGTATATAGAAATTTTAGAAAATAACTCTTATGTTGATAAAATAAATTTAGATAAACATTATGAAATAAATAAAAACTTTTTAGATAAATTTCAAGATATTGAGTTACATTTTGAAGGATATTTTACAAAAGTAGAGTTCGAAATTGTAGAAAAAATATCCCAAAAAATAGATACAAAAATTATATTTTATTCAAATTCTTACAATCAAAAATCATTAGAAGTTTTTAAAAATATTAATATTAATCTAAAAATTGATTACAAATATAAAATAGATTTAACAAATAAAATTATTATAGATGAAGAAGAGATAAAAAGCTTATTAGAAAGTTATGAAATAAAAGGGTTTTCTTCAAGATTAAATCAAATAGCATATATAAAATCTTGTATAGAAAAATCTGTTTTAAATGGAGTAAATCCTAAAGATATTGCTTTAGTTTTACCTGATGAGAGTTTTGTAAGTAGCATTGAATTATTTGATGATGAAAGGTATTTCAATTATGCTATGGGAAAAAGCATAAAAAATAAAGAACTTTACCAAATATCAAATGCAATCTATTTATATCTTAGTGAAGATGAAGAAAAAAATATTTCAAATATGAGTTATTTGAAAATTGATAAAGAGTTTATTGATAAAAATATAAAACCTTTTTGGAATAAAGTTACAAATAAAGAGTTATTTGTAAGTATTACAGATTTTATAAAACAAAAAGAAAAAAATATAGAACTAATTGAAAAATATGACGAATTACTTTATAAGTTAAATATTACACTCTTTTCAAATGAGAACAAAATTTTATTAAAAGATGTATATAAAATATTTTTGCAGAAACTATCCTCAATTACTTTAGATGATATAAACTCTGGAACAATTACAGTTTTAGGCTTGCTTGAAACAAGAGCCGTTTCTTTTGATACTGTAATAATCTGTGATTTTAATGAATCTTATATTCCAAAAATATCAGTAAAAGATAAATTTTTATCTACAAGATTAAAACAATTAGCTAATCTTCCAACTCAATTTGATAGAGAATCTTTACAAAAGTATTATTACAAACGATTGATAAGTTCTTCAAAAAATGTTTTTATATCTTATGTAAACTCTGAAACAAATCAAATTTCAAGATTTGCTAATGAACTATTTGAAAAGAACATTGTAACTGATACAAATGATAGTTTTTATAAACATATTTTATATGATAACCACAAAATATCATATTTTGATGAAGATATAATTTCAAAAATAGATCTAACAAAATTTATTTGGTCTGCAACCTCATTTAAAAACTTTTTAGAGTGTAAGAGAAGATTTTATTTACAATATATTTTAAAAATAAACGAACATACAATTTCTTTAAAACCAAAAGGTTACGAGCTAGGAGATATTATTCACTCTATTTTAGAAGATTATTATTCTAAAGATAATAAAAACTCAATAGAAGAATTATTTTTAAAGTATAAAAGTTCAAATCCTTTTTTAACTTTGGATTTAGAAGTGTGGAAGAAGAAGCTTCTAAATTTTTATGAATTTGATAAACAAAGATTAAAAAATAGAAAAATTATTATGATAGAAAAAGAGTTTAACTGCTCTTTTAATAATATAAACATAAAAGGAATAATAGATAGAGTTGATAAGTTTGAAGATAATTATGAAGTAATTGATTATAAAACTTCTTCAACGTTAAACGTTGATACTTTAAAAACTTATGAAAAAAGTGTTGATTTTCAATTAGAATTTTATTATATTGCCTTACAACAATTATTTAAAACTCCAAATATAAAAGCTTTTTATTATGATTTAAATGAGTATCTTTTAAAAGAAGAAGTAGCAATACAAGAAAAACTTGAATTATTATCATCAAAGTTTGATGAACTCAAAGAGTTATCTAAGAATGAGATAAATTTTTTAAAGTGCGAGGATAAATCAAACTGTTTATATTGTGCATATAAAGTTGTTTGCAATAGGGAGTAATATGATAAATATTTTAAATCTGGATCATTTAGTGTTGACTGTAAAAGATATAGAAGAAACAGTTAAATTTTATGAAAAATTAGGAATGAAAAAAGAGATTTTTGGTAAAAATAGAGTTGCACTTAAATATTCAAATCAAAAGATAAATCTTCATAAATTAGGTAGTGAATTTGAACCAAAAGCAAAAAATGTGAAAGAAGGAAGTGCTGATTTATGTTTTATTGTAGAACAAAATTTAGAAGATATTGTTTTATATTTGCAAAAAGAAGAAATTAAAATTGAAGAAGGAATTGTTGAAAGAACAGGGGCAAATGGAAAGATAAAATCTATCTATTTAAGAGACCCTGATTTGAATTTAATAGAGTTATCAAACTATATTTAGTTTGTATTTGTTGCTATTAAAACATCTTCTATCATTTTAGTAATATCTCCATCAAGTATTGCATCAACATTTGAATATCCAATATTACTTCTACTATCTTTTACTTGTTGGTATGGTTGTAAAACATAAGATCTGATTTGATGACCCCAACCATTATCACTTTTTTCTATACCATCTTTACTTGCTCGTTGTTTTTCAAGTTCATATTCATAAAGTCTTGATTTTAGCATTTTAAAAGCACTGTCTTTATTTTTATGTTGACTTCTATCATTTTGACATTGAACAACAATTCCTGTTGGAATATGTGTAATTCTAATAGCTGATTCTGTTTTATTTACGTGCTGACCACCAGCTCCGCTTGCTCTATATGTATCGATTCTAATATCTTTATCTTCAATTACAATATTAATATTATCATCAATTTCTGGACTCACCATTACTGATGAAAAAGATGTATGTCTTTTTGCATTTGAATCAAATGGAGAGATTCTCACCAACCGATGAATACCATTTTCTGCTTTCATATATCCATAAGCATTTTCACCTTTAATGATAAAAGATACATCTTTTATTCCTGCTTCATCTCCTGCTTGATAATCAAGAAGTTCAACTTTAAAATCATTTCTCTCTGCCCATCTTAAATACATTCTATAAAGGATACTTGCCCAATCTTGTGATTCTGTTCCTCCAGCTCCTGGATGAATAGAAACTATTGCATTTGAACTATCATCTGGATTTGAAAGCATTACAGATATTTCAGTTGATTTGATTAAATTTTCTAAATCACTAGCTTCTTCGTAAAGCATCTCTAAAGTTTCATCATCTTTCTCTGCTGTTGCCATTTCATAAAGTTCATTTGTTCCAGTTAATGAATCAAATGCTTTATTAAATTTATTTAGTTTTCCTAAAATTCTATTTTTTTCGATACCTATTTTTGTAGCATTTTCAACATCATTCCAAAAATCTTGAGATGCTTCTTCATTTTTTATCTCTTCTAATCTTTTATTTAAAATATCAGGCTTTAGAATACCTTTTATATTATTTAGTTTTGTATTTAGAAGTTTTAATAGTTCCGAATATTCGTATGCGTCCATTTATTTTTTAATCCTTTGAAAAGTGTTTATAAAAGTTGTTTTGTTAAAGAGAGTTGAAAGAGGGCTATTGCCCTTTTTTCATTTTTTAGAAGGATTATTTAAATCTTTTAAATAAGCGTAAATACCTTTAATTGTTTTACTATTTAAATTACTTGTATGTATTGCTGCATTTAAAGAACTTTCTTTACCATTTCTACCTAATTCATAATCTTTTAAAGAACTTTGCATATCTTCAACTGATAAAGAATTTAAAGCTACACCAGCTTTTACAACTTCACCTTTTGCACCATGGCAAGTTTGGCATTGGTTAACATAGATATTTTGAGCATCTACTTTTGCTTCTTGAACCTCTTTTTCAATTTTTGCTTTTTCTTCAGCTTGTTTTTTTTGCTCTAATTTTGCAAGGATATTTGCTTCCATTTGAGCTTGATTTCCTACAAATTGAGTTGTTCCAAACTGTTGAGCTGTTGGAGTTTTTAGAATATAGATAAAATTCATACCTGTTGGTGTTTGAGAAATTTTAATATCATCAACTGCCCAACCTTGTTTTTTCATATCATTTACAGAGAATTTTCCTGCACATGCACCACCATTAAGTGGAATATTTTCAATAGTACTCATAGAAGAATGGTTTTCTTTAAAGCACATAGTTGTATCAGCTAAAATAGAAGTTGTTCCTAATAGTAAAATAGAAGAAAGAATAGCTTTTTTCAAGATAAAATCCTTTTTTTTAAATTGCAAGATTTTATCATAATAAGATTAAATTTTTATAAGAAATTAAATTTCATACATCAAACAATTATCCATTTTTAAATATACAAGATATGATTTTACATTTGAAGTTTTAAATATCTCTTTTATAGCTTCTTTATAATATAAAACTTGATTTTTATGTTCTTCATCTAATTCTTCTTTTGTAGTTTTATAATCTAGTATATAATAAGTGTCATCTTTATAAATTAGTAAATCAATAATCTTTAATTCTTCTTTATATATCAAAGATTGTTCACTAGTTAATACAGAATTTGTTATTAAGAATTTAAAAAAATCATTGTTTATTAGATGAGTTAATCTATTTTCTATATCGACAAAATCTTTATCACTTAGATAATTTGAAAATCTTGTTCTTGCTAAGTTTAATGTATATTTTAAGTCATTAAAAGAAAAATTATTTAACATTTCTAAACAATAGTGTGTTGCCAATCCAAAATATCTTGAGTGCAGATGATTTTCTTTTAACTCTTTTTCTTTAACTATTTGTTTTTCTTGAATTCCTAAATTAAGAGGAGTGTATGAAATCATAGATTTTTCTTCGATATTTTTTACAAGATTAGAACTATTAATTATTTTCCCAATTTTACAAACATTCATATTTAATATATCAAAAACGCTTGATTTCTCTTTTTTAAAAATAATCATATTGTTTTTTGCTCTTGTCATTGCAACGTATAAAATATTTATTTCATCTTCTAAGCTTAATTTTTTTTCTTTATCGATAGCTTTTTTATAATCTTCGTTGAAATTCTCATAACCTTTTATTTTATAGAAAATATTTTTTAATTCTAAGTTTTCATAATCAAAAAGAAGTGAAGATTTATCAACATTTTTTCTTTTTATTCTATCAAGAAGTATTACAGTATGAAACTCTAAACCTTTTGATTTAAAAATAGTTAATATTTGAAGCCCTTTTGATTCACTATTTTCCATAATAGCTTCGAGTTTATCAATTTCATAAACAAAATCAACAATATTATTAAAACTCGAACTTACTTCTATTAGTTTTATTATATTTTCATCTATAATTTTTAGTTTCTTTGATAACTCTTTTATAACTTCTTGAACAGATTTTTCTTCTAAATTAATTTCCAAATCTAAAGTTGTTAAAAGTTTATTTCCAATTATTGCATTAAGATTTTCTTTATAAATCTCTTCTTTAAAATAGATATATTTTATTGCATTTATAACTGCTTTTACATTTTGTTGATTTATGAGTTTTGAAGTCATTTCAGTCGAAATTTTAATACTTGGAAACTTTTGTTTTAAGTAATAATATAAAGATAAAACATCATCATTTGTGTAAGTTAATATTGCAATATCATTAAAATTTACTCCACTTTGCAATAATTCTTCAATTTTTTTTGCAACATTTACAAACTTTTCTTCTTCAAAAGCAGTGTCAACAACAACTTCTACATAACCATTTGCTCTTACTGATTCTTGTTTAAAATACTCATAATTTGGCAAATTTAAAAAAAGTTCATTTACAAAATTTATTACATTTTCACATGAACGATAATTTGTATTTAGAACTTCAACTTCTAAAATCTTATTTGTATTTGCTACATAATCAAAAAGTTCTCTTTTTCCACCACGAAATCTATAAATTGATTGTTTTGTATCTCCCACATAAAAAAATGTTTTGAATTTTGTAACATCGCCTGATAAAATTTCATCAATTAATGGTTCTAAAATTTTGTATTGTAAAAGTGAAGTATCTTGAAATTCATCTATTAAAATATGAGAATAGTTTGAATCAAGTCTAAAATATAAAAAATCTTTATCTATTTTTGTAGATAATAAATCATAAACTAAATTTGAAATATCATTAAATTCTAAATAGTTTTTATTTTTATTAAACTCAAATTTAAAATCTCTAAATTTTAAATATACCTCAAATATCTTGTTTAAACTAAAGCCAGCTCTTATTTTATAGTAAATTGACAACTCTTCTTTTAACTTAAGAAAATCACTTTTGCTTGATTCATTTGCACATTTTTTAAAATATGAATAATCTTCAAAATTTTCTTTTTCAAGCCAAGTTCTTCCAAATAAATCCTCAAATGTTTCAAAATCAACTGCATTTTTTGCACTATTACTTGCATTTATACAAGATAAAATTGACTCTTTTATTTTAAAAGCCTCTTTTAAAATATTCTCTTTTTGTAATTCAATCAAACTTGCATCGATATTTATAACTTCTATATCTTCATTTTTTTCCAAAATAGTTTTAAATAACTCGAAAATAGAGTTGAATTTCTTTTTTTCATAAAAGGATAAATCTATCAAAGTTTGAAAATCTTTTTCATTAAGTGATTTTAAAAATTCATAACTAAGTTTTTCAATATCATCATTTTTTATTTCAAAATCATCACTTATTCCGATATATCCACAAAATTCTCTTAAAATTTTATTTACAAATTTATCTATTGTAAAAATAGATAAGTTTGCATTTGAAAATTGTTTGATTAAGATATTTTTTTTACCAAGAATTTCTTCTTTACTTAAATTTACTTCATTTTCTATTGCATTTAAATATGCTTCATCATCTCCTAAAGTAAGAAGAGTTTTATAGATTCTTTCGCTCATTTCATTTGCAGCTTTATTTGTAAATGTTAGAGTTAAAATCTCATTTGGTTTTGCACCAAGAAGAAGTAAACAAATATATCGAACTGTTAGTGCAAAAGTTTTACCACTTCCTGCACTTGCTTTTAATGCTAAGTAATTTTTCATGGACTAATAATACTAAAGTAATACTTTTTTGTTAATAAGATTGTTTTAGCTATAATCTTAACTTTAAAAATCTCAAGGATATTTAATGGCACAAACAAATCCAAAAGTTCAAACTCTAATAGATGCTATTCCATATTTTAAAAAATTCTATGGAAAAACGATAGTTATAAAATATGGTGGATCTGCACAAACAAGTGATGATTTAAAAGAAAAATTTGCTCAAGATATAGTTTTATTAACTCTTTTAGGAATAAAACCTGTTGTTGTTCATGGTGGCGGAGCAAGAATTACAGAACTTTTAAATAAACTTGAAATTCCATCATCTTTTGTTGATGGATATAGAGTTACTTGTAAAGAGAGTATGAGAGTTGTTGAAATGGTTTTAAGTGGAGAAATTAATAAAAATATTGCTTCTTTATTAAATTTTCATGGTGCAAAAGCTATTGGAATTTCAGGAAAAGATTCTGGAATTATAAAAGCAGTTCCAAAAGATGGTGGAAAGTTTGGTTATACAGGAGATATAACTTCTGTAAATGGCGAACTTATAAATAATCTAATAAAAGAGGGATTTATTCCTGTAATTGCACCAATAGCAAATGGAGATGAAGCAAATCATCCAGGATTTAATATAAACGCTGATGTTGCAGCTTGTGAAATAGCAATGGCATTAAAAGCTCAAAAAGTTATATTTTTAACTGATACAATTGGTGTTTTAAATAAAAGCGGTGAATTAATTCAAACTTTAGATAAAGCAAATGTTGAAATGTTTAAAAAGGATGGAACAATTGCTGGTGGAATGATACCAAAAGTTGATTCTTGTATTGAAGCTATTCATAATGGTGTAAATAAAGCACATATTATTGATGGTAGAGTTGAGCATTCAATTTTATTAGAGTTATTTACAAGTGACGGAATTGGAACACAATTTATCAGAGTTGATAATCCAAATAATGGTATTGATATCGAAAAATTATTAAACAAACAAGATTAAAAGAGAAAAGGAAAGTAAGTGAATTTTATAGAAACAAGAGGAAATGACGGAATAAAACCTGTAGAAGTTCCATTTAGTGAAGCTATTTTAAATCCAAGTACATCTTTTGGAGGGCTTTATGTACCTAAATATTTGCCAAAATTAGAAGAGAATTTTATTCAAAATCATGTAAATAAAAGCTACAAAGAACTGGCTTATGATATTTTAAAAGCTTTTGAAATTGATATCGATGAAAATGAAATCAAAAAAGCTTTAGATTTATATGATAATTTTGATGATGCTTCAAATCCTTGTCCAGTTGTTAAGGTAAAAGAAGATTTATTTGTTCATGAACAATATCATGGACCAACACGAGCATTTAAAGATATGGCATTACAACCTTTTGGTTCAATTTTAAGCTCAATTGCAAAAAAAAGAGATGAAAAGTACCTTATTCTTGCTGCCACTTCAGGAGATACAGGACCAGCTGCATTAAATACATTTAAAAATAAAGAGAATATTCAAGTAGTTTGTCTTTATCCTGATGGTGGAACAAGTGATGTTCAAAGACTTCAAATGGTTTGTGAAGATGGAAAAAACTTAAAAGTCTTAGGAATAAAAGGAAACTTTGATGATGCTCAAAATGCTCTTAAAAATTTACTTGCTTCAAAAACTTTTAAAGAAGAGTTAGAAAAAGATAATATTAAATTAAGTGCTGCAAATTCAGTAAACTTTGGAAGAATTATATTTCAAATAATTTATCACTTCTGGTCATATATTCAACTATTAAAACAAGATGAAATTACATTTGGTGAGAAAATTTATTTAGTTGTTCCAAGTGGAAACTTTGGAAATGTTTTAGGGGCTTTTTATGCACAAGAAATGGGCCTTCCTATAGAAAAACTTTTAGTAGCATCAAATGAAAACAATATCTTAACTGAGTGGATAAATACAGGAATTTACGATATTAGAAATAAAGAACTAAAACTTACAAAATCTCCAGCAATGGATATTTTGAAATCTTCAAATATTGAAAGAGTGATTTATTCACTTTTTGGAGCAAATAGAACAAAAGAGTTAATGGAAGAGTTAAACAAAAATAATATATTTGAAATGAGTAAAAAAGAAACAGAACAACTACAAAAATATTTTTCTGCTATTTACTCAAATGACACTTTTGGAGCTAAAACGATTAAAGAATTTTTAGATATTGGATACTTGATGGATCCTCATACTGCAACTTGTATAAAAGCATATAATGAACTAAAAGAAAAACCTTTAAAAACTGTTATTTATTCAACTGCAGAATGGACAAAATTTTCGCCAACTGTGTTAAATGCTTTAAATGAAAACTCTACAAAATATGCTGATAAAGAAGCTTTAGAAGAAATTTCATTGAAATATAATGCAACTTTACCTCAAAGCATTAAAGATTTATTCACTGCAAAAGTTAATCATTCTTTAGTAATAAATAAAGAAGATATTGAAACTCAAATCGTAAAATTTATTAGAGAATTATAATTTTCTCTAATAAAAAATTTATATAGATAGTTTATACAATTAAAATAAAAAATCACAAGCTTATTCCTTAAAATAATTTGATTTACATCAATATATTTTAAGAAAAATTATTATAAAATCAAGCCTAATTCTAAATTTTATATAAAGGAAGCCAAATATGTCTAATAAAACAAATAGACGAGATTTTATTGGTTATTCATTTGCTGCAGTTGCTGCGGTAGGTGGTGCTGCGTCTCTTGTTGGAATGAAACAAGTATGGGATCCACTTCCAAGTGTTCTTGCAGGTGGATTTACTGAAATAGATTTATCTTCAGTGAAAGCGGGTGAACCAGAAACTTTTACATGGAGGGGGAAACCAATCTTTGTTTTGAAAAAAACTGCTGAGATGGAAAATAGTGATAGAGATTTAATAATTGGTAATGATAGATATACTGTTGCTATTGGTCTTTGTACTCACTTAGGTTGTATTCCTGCTTGGAAAAAGGATAAGTGGAAATGTGCATGTCATGGTGGGGAATTTAATCCTAGTGCTAAAAATGTTTTTGGACCACCACCTAGACCGCTAGATTTACCTCCATTTGAAGTAAAAGGAACTACAATCGTTCTTGGTAACGAAGGTCCTGAATATCAAAAAATCGCTGCAACGTTAAAAGCATAAGGAGTAATAAATGGCAAAATTTGAAAAAGCTAACTCTGTTGGAGAATGGTTAGACCAAAGATTAAATCTAACTACATTCAATAAAGTTATGATGACTGAATATTGGATTCCTAAAGATATAAATTTCTTATGGGCGATGGGAGTTTTACTAGCTACTACTTTTGGTATTTTAGTAATTTCTGGACTATTTTTAATGATGTATTACAAACCAGATGTTAATTTAGCGTTTGATTCTGTTAACTATACAATTATGCAAGAAGTTGCATTTGGTTGGTTATTTAGACATATGCATGGTGTTGCAGCTTCTGTTGTATTCTTAATTATATATATTCACATGTTTACAGGAATTTATTATGGTTCTTATAAACAAGGAAGAGAAATGATTTGGATTTCAGGTATGTTATTATTTATGACATTCTCTGCCGCTGGATTCTCTGGATATATGTTACCTTGGGGACAAATGTCTTATTGGGCTGCAATGGTTATTACAAACTTATTTGGTGGAGTTCCTGTTATTGGTGATGCTTTAGTTGTATGGATTAGAGGGGATTTCAATGTTGCTGATGCTACATTAACAAGATTCTTTATGTTACACGTATTCTTATTACCAATTACTATTATGGGAATTATTGGTTTACACTTCTATACTTTAAGAATTCCTCACGTTAATAATCAATCTTCTGATGAATTTGATTTTGATGCAGAAGCTGAGAAATATTTATCTGGAAATAAAAAAGAATCAAAAGTTATTCCTTTCTGGCCAGTATTTATCTCTAAAGATTTAGCGGTACTTGGAATTTTCTTAATTTTCTATTTCTACTTAGTATTCTTCCATTATAACTTTGCAATGGATCCAGTAAACTTTGATCCAGCTGATTCAATGGTAACACCAGCTCACATTTATCCTGAGTGGTATTTCTTATGGTCATATGAAGTGTTAAGAGGTTTCTTCTTTGATATAGCTGGAATTAAAGCTTTTGATATTGGATTAATGGCATTTGCTTTCGCTAATGGTATTTTCTTAGTATTACCTTGGTTAGATAGAGATCCAAAAATTTTACCAGCACACAGAAGACCAGCATTCTTTATTTGGTTCTGGTTATTAATGGTAGATTTAATTGTTTTAACTGTTTATGGTAAATTACCTCCTACAGGTGCAAATGCATGGGTTGGATTCTTTGCTGCAGTTACATTTATTTTATTATTCATTGTACTTCCAATAATTACAAAAATTGATGCAAAAAGAAGGGGAACACTATGAGAGAACTTAAAATTTTAGCAGTAGTAATAGTTTTAACACTAATTACTTACTGGGGAGTTGAACCATTTGCTCACTCACAAATGCACCCACATGTATCTCCTGCAAATTTTAATTTTGCTGCAGCTGATAAAGATTCAGCAAAAGAAGGTATTGAAAAAGCTGAAAAAGCTTTAGCTGAAGCAGAAAAAGCTGGAGTTGAAAAAGCTATTCATTCAGCAAAAACTGATTTAGAAGCTAAAAAAACTTTTGAAAAAGAGATTAATGATTTCTGGGCTTCAAATGAAGAGTCTATTAAAGCAACTGGAGATGTAGCTAATGGTGAAACTTTAGTTACAACTAACTGTACAGCTTGTCATAGTATTGAATCAAAAGGTTTCCCACAAATTATGGATAATGCAAGTGCAGGAGCAGCTTATGGTGTAACTCCTCCTGATTTAGGAACTGCTGGAAAATTATATACTAAAGAATATTTAGTTGCATTTGTTAAAAATCCAGCTCTTGCTTCAAAAACATCTCATAAATTTGTAGATGGAAAAGTTCATCCAATGCCAGGATATGATTGGATGCCAGCTCAAGATGTTGCAGATATTGTTGCATATTTACAATCAATTGCTCCAAAAGAGATGACTAATAAAGAAGTTTTCCATGATGCTTGTCAAAGATGTCATGATATTAAATATGCTGATATGAAAGGTAAAACTATGTCTTCATTTACAGCACATAGTGATATTAAAGCTTATATGGGTAAATTACCTCCTGATTTATCTCAATATATCAGAAGTAGAGGACATGAATATTTAGAAACATTTGTTAATGACCCTCAAAAACAACTTGAAGGTACAGCTATGCCAAGAGTTGGTTTATCTGAAGAATCACAAAAACAAGTAATCTCTTATTTAGAAGAGGTTGGAGATTCTAAAAAAGTACAAAGAGAAGAGTTAGGACCTAAATTCTTAATCTATCTAGTAGTTTTTGCAATATTTGCATTCTTATGGAAAGCAAGTAAATGGAGAGATGTTCACTAAGAACATCTTTTCAAAATAAAAAGGTATAGATTTTAAAATCTATACCTTTTTTTATTTATTAAAGAATAATTTTTGAGCTAGCAGAAATAATTGCTGTTTCAGAACGAAGTATTAAGTTTGAATCAAATCCAACAATAAAATTTTTATTGAATTTATCTCTTTCATTTTTAGAAAATCCACCTTCACAACCAATAACTAAAGTTTTTATATTCTCTTTTTTTTCATCAATTGAAGTAGTTGAAAAATCAAGAAAATAAACTTCATCATTTTTTTTCATAAATTCATCTAAATTTTTACAAATTTCTAATTTAATAATACTCGAACGACCACACTGAGAAGAAGAATTGATAAGTATTTTTTCTAGTTTTTCTATATTTATTTTGAAGTTCTTTTGTGAAAAATCACTATAGATAAAAGTGATTTTTTCAATTCCAATTTCATTTAAAGATGTTATATACTTTTCAATAGTTTTTGGATCAACTATACACCAACCAAGGTGTAGTTTTTTTTCATTTTCTAAAACTTTTTCTTCTTTTGAAAGTAAGTTTAAAAGAGCTTTTTTCTTATCAATAAAAGAGATTTTATATAAATAAATATATTCATCTTTTAAATTTCTAAAATAGATTTCATCATCAATCTTATGCCGTCTAGCTTTTATTAAATAATTGTAAACTTCATCTTTTATTTCTAAAGATTCATTTCCACAAAATTCATCGTAAGTAAATTGCATTAAAATACCTTAGAAATTGCATAAACAAAAATCAAAACTGAAATTTCAATAATATAGATCTTTTTTGCATATTTATAAAAATCATTTTGAAGTTCGATTTGCTCACTTTTTATAACTCTCATTTTTTTATATCTTTTTATTTCAATTACAAGTAAAAATATTGAAGCTGGAATCATCAAAGCTATTGTAAGACTAAAGTGTTGAGCATAAAAAGCTATAATTGTTCCTGTATAAATAACAATTGCGTTTGTTAAATGATATAAAGGTGTCATAAATTTAAGTCTTTTAGCTAAGCTAATAAAGTTTTTTTGACTTAAAACAGAGTATAAATTAAATAACATTATACATAAGAAAAAATATATTGTGTAAACATGAGTTTGAATTGCATCTTGCATTAGTTCCATTAATCGTTTATCTCACTTTTAAAAAATTTTGGTATTATAGCCAACTTGTCATAAGTTTTAAATTTTAAATTTTAATATGATTTTAGTGTAATCAAAGGATTTATATATAATATGAATAAAATATCAACAAAAAAAGCAATATGTATTTTAAGTGGAGGAATGGATTCTACTTTAAGTTCATATATTGCAAAAAAAGATGGTTTTGAAATAATTGCTGTACATTTTAATTATGGACAAAGAACTCAAAATAGAGAATTAAAAGCATTTAGAGATATTTGTAATGAACTAGATATAAAAAGTAAATATGAAATTGATATTCCATTTTTTACTCAAATTGGGGCAAATGCCTTAACAGATATGAGTATTGATGTTCCAACTGGTGGTTTAGAAGCTGGTGTTCCTATAACTTATGTTCCATTTAGAAATGGTATTTTTTTAGCAATTACTGCTGCAATTGCTGAAAAAGAAGGAGCAACTGCTATGTATATTGGTGTTGTACAAGAGGATAGTTCTGGTTATCCAGATTGTACAGAAGAATTTATTCAAGATATGAAAAAAGCAATAAATCAAGGAACTAAAGAAGATACAAAAATAGAGATAATTACGCCTTTAGTTCATCTGTCAAAAGCTCAAATTGTGCAAGAAGCTATAAAACTAAATGTTCCACTTGAACTTACTTGGTCTTGTTACAAAGAGGAAGAAGAAGCTTGTGGGGTTTGTGATTCTTGTAGATTAAGATTAAATGGATTTGAACAAGCTGGAAAAAAAGATCCAATAAAATATAAGGAATTTCAATGAAATGGGAAATTTCAAAAGAGTTTGACTTTTGTTATGGACATAGAGTTTGGTCTCAAACTTTAAATATTGATTTTTCTTTAGATGCTTGTTTGAAATGTAGACATCTTCATGGTCATCAAGGAAAAGTCATTGTATATTTAGAATCAAATGAATTAAATAATTCAATGGTTACAGATTTTAAACACTTAAATTGGTTTAAAGCTTTTTTAGATGATGTACTTGACCATAAATTTATTTTAGATATCAATGATCCATTATTTTCTACTTTGGTTCCAAATATAAAAAAAGAAGACTTAATAAAATTTGATGAAGGTTATTTCTCAATAAATTTAATAAATTTCAAAAACGAAGAATTAGAATTGTATGAAAGTTATGTAGTGGTTGATTTTGTACCTACAAGTGAAAATTTATCAGCATGGTTTTTAAAAATCGTACAAGAAAAAATGAATGGATTAAATATTAAAGTATCAAAAATTGAATTTTTAGAAACTCCAAAAAGTAAAAGTACCTTTTATGCTTGAAATAAATGAGATATTTGGACCAACAATTCAAGGAGAAGGAAAACTTGTTGGAACACCTTCTATTTTTATAAGATTTGGAAAATGCAATTTTAGTTGTACTGGTTTTGGTGTCGTTTATGAAACTCCAAGTGGTATAAAAAAGTATGCTTGCGATTCTTATTATGCTGTAGATAAAGAGTTTAAGGATACTTGGACGAAATATCAAAGTTATAATGATATTGTGGCTGAAGTTGATAATTTAATTTCAACGTATAATTATAATTACAAAATTGATATTGTAATAACTGGAGGAGAACCTCTTTTATATTGGAATAAAAAAGAGTTTCAAAAATTATTAAAACACTACATAGAAAATGGGCATAAAGTTACTATTGAGACAAATGCTTCTTTAAATATAAATTTTGAATTTGATTACCAAAAAGAAATTTTATTTTCAATGAGTGTAAAGTTAAGTAATTCTTTGGAACCTTTAAATAAAAGAATAAATAAAAATACCTTAGTAAAAATTTTAGAAAATACAAAAGATTCTTATATGAAATTTGTAATTGGAAAAGATTTTTTGAATAAAGCAAAAACTGAAATTATTGAAATATTAAAAGATATTCCAAAATGTGAAGTTTATTTAATGCCATTAGGTGATACAGCTGATGAAATAAATAAAAATTGTGAAGATGTTATAAATATGGCAATAGAAAATGGTTTTAAATATTGTGATAGGTTACACATCAGAGTTTGGAATAATAAAAGAGGAGTTTAAACTCTAATAAAAATATTGATATAATAAGTATCAAATGTAAAAAATAAAAGGATTAAGATGAAATTTACTGGTTCAAATGTATTAGTTACAGGTGCAAGCAGAGGAATTGGAGCTGAAATTGCAAAGACACTTGCAAGTTTCGGATTAAAAGTTTGGATAAATTATAGAAGTGGTGCACAAGCTGCTGAAGCAATAAAAGAAGAGATTGAAAAAGCTGGTGGAAAAGCTGCAATAATTAAAGCTGATGTTACAAATGAAGAAGAGTTTGTAAATGCTATTAAAACAATTATTGATGCTGATGGAGAATTAGCATATTTAGTAAATAATGCAGGAATTACAAAAGATAAATTAGCTTTAAGAATGAGTGTACAAGATTTTACTGATGTTATAAATGCAAATTTAACTTCAGCTTTTATTGGATGTAAAGAAGCTTTAAAAGTTATGGGTAAAAAAAGATTTGGTTCTGTTGTAAATATTTCTTCAATTGTTGGAGAAATGGGAAATCCTGGTCAAACAAATTATTCTGCGTCAAAAGGTGGATTAAATGCAATGACTAAATCTTTTGCAAAAGAAGCAGCTTCTAGAGGTATTAGATATAATGCAGTAACTCCTGGATTTATTCAAACTGATATGACAGATGAATTAAAAGAAGAAGTAAAAGCTGAATATGAAAAAAATATTCCACTTTCAAGATTTGGACAACCAAGTGAAATTGCTGATGCAGTAGCATTTTTATTAAGTGATCACTCTTCTTATATTACAGGGGAAATTTTAAAAGTAAATGGTGGATTATACGTTTAATTACTATAATCAAAAAAATATAATTTTATAGTTTAAAAGAGTTTTTAAAAACTTTTTTGCTATAATACAGCGATAATTTTATAAAAGGAAATAAATATGGCATTATTAGATGATGTAAAAGCGGTAGTTGTAGAGCAATTAGATTGTGATCCAGCTGAAGTAAAAGAAGATTCAAAATTCATTGAAGATTTAGGTGCTGATTCACTAGATGTAGTTGAACTAGTAATGGCTTTAGAAGAAAAATTCGACATCGAAATCCCTGATGAAGATGCTGAAAAAATCTTAACTGTTGCAGATGCTATAAAATACATCGAAAATAACGCGTAATTTTAACGCTTTTAAATAGAAGATTAAATCTTCTATTTACATATTTAAAATATTGAGTTTTTTTATTATAAAAATTGAATAATTCGAATAATTAATTTATATTGGAGCATATTTAGATGAAAAGAATTGTTATTACAGGTTTGGGTACTATAAATTCAACAGGACACAATGTAAAAGAATCTTTTGAAGCAGTTACAAATGGTGTTTGTGGTATTGATACAATAACATTATTTGATGCGAGTGAATTTCCTGTACAAATAGCAGGTGAAGTTAAAAATTTTGACCCTGAAACTGTAATGGATAAAAAAGAAGTAAAAAAAGCTGATAGGTTTATTCAATTAGGAATTAAAGCTGCATTAGAAGCGATGATTGATTCTGGTTACGTAACACAAGAAGATAAAAAAGTTGATTCTTCTATTGCAGATAGATTTGGAATTATCTCAGGTTCGGGAATTGGTGGATTATCTACAATAGAAAAAAATTCTGTAACTTGTGAAAATAAAGGACCTAGAAAAATTTCACCATTTTTTATTCCATCTTCTTTAGCAAATATGCTAAGTGGTTTTATCTCAATCGAGCATAATTTAAAAGGACCATCTTTAGGACATGTTACAGCTTGTGCTGCTTCAACTCATGCTTTAAATGATGCAGTTAAAACAATTATGTTAGGTGGTGCGGATAGAATTTTAGTTGTTGGAGCTGAATCTGCTGTTTGTGGAGCAGGTGTTGGTGGATTTGCTGCAATGAAAGCATTATCAACAAGAAATGATAATCCTAAAAAATCATCAAGACCATTTGATATCGATAGAGATGGTTTTGTTATGGGTGAAGGTGCTGGAGCATTAGTTGTAGAAACTTTAGAATCTGCGTTAGCTAGAAATGCAAAAATTTATTGTGAAATTATAGGTTTTGGAGAGTCAGGTGATGCAAATCATATAACTTCTCCTGTAATTGATGGACCATTAAGAGCAATGAAAGCTGCTTTTGAAATGGCTAAAAATATAACTGGAGAATATCCAAAAATTGATTATATCAATGTACATGGTACTTCAACACCAGTTGGTGATAAAAATGAAACATCAGCAATAAAAGAATTATTTGGTGGAAAAGAAAAATGTCCTCCAGTTTCTTCAACAAAAGGTCAAATTGGTCATTGTTTAGGAGCTGCTGGTGCAATTGAAGCAGTTTTTGCAATTAAAGCACTAGATGAAGGAATTATTCCTCCTACGATAAACGTTGAAAATCAAGATCCAGAATGCGATTTAGACGTAGTTCCAAATGTTGCAAGAAAATTAGAGTTAACTACTGTTATGAGTAATAACTTTGGTTTTGGTGGAACAAATGGTTCCGTAATTTTTAAAAAATATACAAAATAATTTATAAACCTAACCATTAAAGAGCTAAGTTGTTTAGCTCTTTTTTAAGGAAAAACTTTGGCGACTTACTTAGAATTTGAAGAAAAAATCAAAAAAATAGAAGAAGATATTATTGTAGCAAAAACAAAAGCTGACGAACCTGCTGTGGATATCTTAGAAAAAAAATTAGAAAAAGAAGTTGAAAAAACTTTTAAAAATTTAAATGACTATCAAAAATTACAATTAGCAAGACATCCTGATAGACCTTATGCTCTTGATTATATCTCAGGACTTTTGAAAAATGCCTATGAAGTTCATGGAGATAGACATTATGTTGATGACCATGCAATAGTATGTTATTTTGGTTTTATTGATAATCAAAAAGTATTAGTAATTGGTGAACAAAAAGGAAGAGGAACAAAAGAGAAACTTCAAAGAAATTTTGGTATGCCAAGTCCTGAAGGATATAGAAAAGCTTTAAGAGCAGCTAAGATGGCTGATAAGTTTCAAATTCCAATTCTTATGTTAGTTGACACTCCGGGTGCATATCCTGGAATTGGAGCTGAAGAGAGAAATCAATCTGAAGCTATAGCAAAAAATTTATTTGAATTTGCAGATTTAACAACACCAACTATATCTGTTGTTATTGGAGAAGGTGGTTCAGGTGGAGCTTTAGCTATTTCAGTTGCTGATAAATTAGCAATGATGAGATATTCAGTTTATGCAGTTATTTCTCCTGAAGGCTGTAGTGCAATTTTATGGAATGACCCAACAAAAGTTGAAACAGCAGCAAATGCTTTAAAAATAACAGCTGAAAACTTAAAAGAATTAAATTTAATAGATGATGTTATAAATGAGCCTTTAATTGGTGCTCATAGACAAAAAGAACAAGCAATTTTTGCTTTAAAAGAGTATTTTATAAAATCTTTAGCTGAGTTAAAAAAACTAACTCCTCAAGAACGATTAGATAAAAAATATCAAAAACTTATGAACTTAGGTTCATTTACAAAATAGACAAAAAAGATTAAATATCTTCTTTGTCTCTTACCAATCTTCCAACTGATTCTCCACCAATCATATGAAAATGTAAATGATGTACTTCTTGTCCGCCATGATTTCCTATATTTGTAATTAATCTATAACCACTTTCATCAATATTAAGTTTTGTAGCTACTTTTTGAATAAATTCACTCATTGAAGACATGATATTTGTAGGTGTTACTTGAAATGAATCATAGTGTTCTTTTGGAATGATTAGCACATGAATTTTTCTTGTTGGATTTATATCATTAAAAGCTAAAAAATTTTCATCTTCTAATATAGTTTGATTTGGAATTTCACCTTTTACAATTTTGCAAAATATACACATGTTTTTTCCTTAAAAATTGGATTAAAAGCGATTATAACCAAACTCTAATAAAATCTTATGTATAATCGCAAGCTTATAGTATTCGATAAAATTTTTATAAAAGTCAGGAGAAAAAGTGACTCAGTGGATTGAAAAAATTAACAATGCGAAATCACTTGAAGAGTTAGAAAATTTAAGAATTGACACTTTGGGAAAAAAAGGTGTATTAACTTTAGAATTTGCTAAAATGAAAAGTGTTCCAAATGAAGATAAAAAAGCTTTTGCAGAAAATTTAAATATACAAAAAACTTTAATAACGCAAGCTTTAGATACAAAAAAATTAGTTTTAGAAAAAGATGCTTTAAATGAAAAATTAGAAGCCGAAAAAATAGATGTAACAAAATTTAACAATGAACTATCTTGTGGTGCAACTCATCCTGTTGTTGAAACAATGAATAAAATTATTACTTATTTCCAAAATTTAAATTTTGCAGTGGAAGAGGGACCACTTGTTGAAGATGATTTTCATAATTTTGAAGCTTTAAATTTACCAAAATATCATCCAGCACGTGAAATGGCAGATACTTTTTATAATAAAGATTTTACACTTTTAAGAACTCATACTTCTCCTGTTCAAATTAGAACTATGCTTAGTCAAAAATCTCCTATTAGAATGATTGCTCCAGGAACAGTTTTTAGAAGAGATTTTGATATTACACACACACCAATGTTTCACCAAATTGAAGCTTTAGTTGTTGATGAAGCAGATAAAGTATCTTTTGCTAATTTAAAACATGTTTTAGTTGAGTTTTTACAACATATGTTTGGTGAAGTTGAAGTTAGATTTAGACCATCGTTTTTCCCATTTACAGAACCATCAGCAGAAGTTGATATCTCTTGTGTTTTCTGTAAAGGTGAAGGATGTAGAGTTTGTTCACAAACTGGTTGGCTTGAAGTTTTAGGCTGTGGTGTTGTAGATGAAAATGTATTTAAAGCAGTTGGTTATGAAAATAAATCTGGATATGCTTTTGGATTAGGTATTGAAAGATTTGCAATGCTTATTCATAATATTGGAGATTTAAGATCACTGTTTGAAAGTGACACAAGATTATTAGGACAGTTCAAATGATTATTACAAGAAGTTGGTTAGAAGAGTTTATTAATATTTCAAATATTTCTACAAAAGATATTTGTAAAACGCTAAATGCAATAGGTCTTGAAGTTGATAGTCTTGAAAGCTTTGATATTGCATCAAAAGTTGTAGTAGGAAAAGTTTTAGAAAAAGAAAAACACCCAGATGCAGATAAATTAAATGTTTGTCAAGTTGATTTAGGTGATAAAACAGTTCAAATAGTTTGTGGAGCTTCTAATGTTGATGCTGGACAATTTGTAGCAGTTGCTAATATTGGCTGTGATTTAGGAAATAATTTTATAATAAAAGAAGCAAAATTAAGAGGTGTTGAATCAAACGGTATGATTTGCTCTTCTACAGAACTTGGACTTCCAAAATTAAATGATGGAATTATGGTTTTAGATAATTCAATTGGTGAATTGGTTTTAGGAAAAGAATTAAGAGATTATAAAAAATTATGTGATGATATTATAGAAATTGGTTTAACTCCAAATAGAGGTGATTGTTTAAGTATTTATGGAATTGCTAGGGAATTAAGTGCTTTTTATGATATAGATTTAATAGAACAAGATAAACAAATAAGTTACAGTGAATTTAGTATAGGTCAACTTTTAGAAATAAATTGTGATAGTCATATTAATGCAGATTTAACATACAGAGCTATTGATTTTAGTAATTTTAAATTATCATTAATAAATAGATTAAGAACAGCAATTATTGGAAAATATGAAAATAGTAATGATATAAAAAACATATTAACTTATGCCACTCATACAATGGGTGTAATATTAAATGCTTATACAAAAGAAAAAGCAATTAAAAATGGTGAACTTTATATTTTAGATGTTAAAAAAGATGAAAATGGCTTCGATGCAGTTTATGGAAATGAAAAATTAAGTACTATTTGTGTGGAACATAAAGAAATAGATGTTTCTAATATTAGTGATTTTATAGTTGAAGCTTCATATGTAAATCCAGATTTAATATCAAAAAGAGTGTATGAAAAAAAGATAAAAACAGGTGAAATTTATTATAAAGCGACAAGAGGAAGTGAACCTGATATAGAATTTGGAATGAATTATTTTTCATCGTATATTTCTAAATTAGGTGCTTTAATTTATAAAGGAAATGAAAATTTCATTGAAGATAAAGAAAAGGCATCAATTGATGTTAATGTACATAAGGTAAATTCTATTATTGGTCAAACAATAAATAAATTTGAAATAGAAAGAATTTTAGTATCTTTAGGATTTGAAGTAAAAGAGTCTATTGATGATATTTTAATAGTTAAAATTCCTCATTTTAGACATGATATAAAAAACATCGCTGATATAACAGAAGAAATTGTAAGAATAATTGGGATTGATAATATTATTTCAAAACCTTTAGAGATTGATGAAGTAAACAGAGTAAATAAAACTTCAAAAGATTTAATCAAAAAAAATAAACTTAGATTTAAAGCTATTGAAAATGGTTTTTTCGAAACTTTAACTTATGTTTTTGCCTCTAAAGAAGATCTTCAAAAATATGGATTCAAAACAGTAAAAGATGATTTAGAACTGATAAATCCTATTGTAAAAGAGTTGAATACATATAGAACAACAATACTTTTAAATCTTGTTGAGGCTTGTTCAAATAACTTTAAAACAGGTTCTCGTTCTACAGCTTTTTTTGAAATTGGAACTATATTTGATGAAAATAGAAATGAAAGTAAAAAAATTGCTTTCATTCAAACTGGAGCAATGGAACTTGAAGATATTTCAAATGCTGGAAAACCAAAAAATATTGATTTTTTTGCTTTTGCTAAAAAAATATTAAATACTATTGGAAAATTTGATTTAGAACCAATGAGCGAAATTTCAAATTCATTTATTCATCCATATCAAAATGCGAATGTTTTTATTGATGGAAAAAATGTAGGGTATATTTGTAAATTACATCCAAGTGTTTGTTTAGATTTTGATTTAAATGATACATTTGTTGCTGAAATTGATTTTGAAGCTGTAAAAGATGAACTTTTAAAAACTTCTTCTTATTCAAAATTTCAGTCATCTAAAAAAGACTTAAGTATTATTGCACCAAAATCTTTAGAATATAAAGAGATAAAAAAAGCAATAAATTCTTTAAATAATCCAAATATCAAACAATATAACTTAATTGATATTTATAGTGATGAAAAGTTAGGTGAAAATGAAAGTTTAACAATTAGATTTGTTTTACAAAGTGATGAAAAAACTTTAGAAGAAGATGATATTAATTCAATAATAAACTCTATCTTAGAAGTTTTAAAACAAAAATTATCTATTGGATTAAGGTAAAAAGGATAAAAAAGTGGAAAAATTTAACATCAAAAAATTGACAAAGCCATTCAATATTGAAATAGATTCAATAGCAAGTGACAAATCAATATCACACAGATGTGCTATGTTTTCACTTTTTTCAAATCAAACTTCATATATAAAAAATTATTTAACAGCAGAAGATACTTTAAATACTTTGAGTATTGTTGAGCAACTTGGAGCAAAAATCAAAAGAGATGGAAGTTATGTTGAGATAACTCCCACTTCAACTTTAACTGAACCATCTGATGTTCTTGATTGTGGAAATTCTGGAACAGCAATGAGACTATTTTGTGGTCTATTAGCAAGTGTTGAAGGAAGTTTTATTTTGACTGGTGATAAGTATCTAAGAAATAGACCAATGAAAAGGGTTGCGGATCCTTTAAGAAGTATTGGTGCACTTATTGATGGAAGAGAAAATGGAAATAAAGCACCACTTTTTATAAGAGGTGTAAAAGAGCTTAAACCATTTACTTATCATTCTCCTGTTGATTCAGCACAAGTTAAATCAGCTATGATTTTAGCAGCTTTAAGAGCAAACGGAATTTCAAGATACAAAGAAAATGAATTAACAAGAGATCATACAGAACGAATGCTAAATGGAATGGGTGCAACTTTAGAGTATGATAATGATGGTTTTATAAATATTCATCCTTTGAATGGTCATTTAAAACCTTTAAATATTACAGTTCCTACTGATCCAAGTTCTGCATTTTTCTTTGCAGTTGCAGCAGCTATTACTTCAAAATCAAGAGTTTTAATTAAAAATGTAACATTAAATCCAACTAGAGTTGAAGCTTATCAAGTTTTAAAAAGAATGGGTGTAATTGTAAATTTTATTGAAAAAGAGAATGTTTATGAACCAATTGGTGATATTGAAGTAATTAACAACGAATTAAATGGTGTTGATGTAAGTGAAAATATCTCTTGGTTGATTGATGAATTACCAGCTCTTTCAATTGCTATGAGTTTAGCAAAAGGCAAATCAAAAGTTTCAAATGCAAAAGAGTTAAGAGTAAAAGAAAGCGATAGAATCTCAAGCGTAGTAAATAATTTAAAGCTTTGTAAAGTTGATTTTACAGAATTTGAAGACGGTTATGAAATAGTTGGTGGTTCTTTACAAAAAGCAGTTATAGATTCACATGGAGACCATAGAATTGCTATGAGTTTTGCAATTGCTGGATTAAATTGTGATATGGATATTGAAGATATCCAATGTATAGAAACATCTTTCCCAAATTTTAAAGAGATTTTGGACTCATTATACTAAAAACAATTTGTTGTTTTTTTTAGAGAAAGAAATAACTAAAATAAAAGTTTCTAAAAATTGGAACGATTTTAAGGGTAAGTGATGGAAGTAAAATTAGCATCTAATTATGGATTTTGTTTTGGTGTTAAAAGAGCAATAAAAATAGCAGAAGAACACCAAAATTCAAGTACAATGGGACCTTTGATTCATAATCAAGATGAAATAAATAGATTAAAAAATTCATTTAATGTTGGATTATATTCAAATTTAAGTGATGTAAAACAAAATGATACAGTAATTATTAGAACTCATGGAATACCAAAAAATGATTTAAAAAATTTAAAGGCATTGGATGCAAAAATAATAAATGCAACTTGTCCTTTTGTTACAACTCCTCAGCAAATAGTAAAAAAGATGTCAAGTGAAGGATATTCTATTCTTATTTTTGGTGATGCAGAACACCCTGAAGTAAAAGGTGTACAATCATATGGTGAAGATCAAGAGGATGTTCATATTGTATTGGAAGTAGCAGACTTAGAAAAAATTACTTTTAAAAATAATAAAATTGCTACGGTTGCTCAAACAACAAGAAAAAAAGAGAAATATCTTGAAATTGTAAATGCATTAATTTTAAAAAACAAAGAAGTTAGAGTTTTTAATACAATTTGTGATGCAACTTTCGAAAATCAAGACTCTGCAAGAGAGCTTTCAAAAGAAGCAGATGTTATGATTGTAATAGGTGGAAAAAATTCGTCAAACACAAAACAACTTCATTCAATTTGTTTAGAAAATTGTCCAGACTCTTATCTAATTGAGAATGAAAATGAATTAAAAGATGCTTGGTTTTTAAATAAAAAGTTATGTGGAGTAACAGCAGGTGCGAGTACGCCAGACTGGATTATAAAACAGGTTATAGATAAAATCAAATCAGTCAACTAGGAGTTTTAAGTCAAATTTTTGTATAATCGTCCCATTTAATAAAACTGGTAAATACGAAGGAATAATATGGGTATCGAAGATATAGATTTAGGTGAAGACTTTGATTTTGAGCAAATGCTTAATGAGTCTTTTGAGAATGCGGAAAATAATTCTGTAGTTGATGGTGTAATAGTTGAAATTTCTAACGATAGAGTTTTAGTTGATGTTGGTCAAAAAATTGAAGGACAATTATCAGTTTCTGAAATTACAATTGGCGGTCAAGTAAAATATAATGTTGGTGATGTAATTCCTGTTATGTTAATGGGAAATAAAGGTGAAAGACCTAACATTTCACATAAAAAAGTTCTTCAAAAAGAAAAATTTGACAATTTTGTAAAAACTCACGGTGAAGATTTTGAAGATGTTACAATCGAAGGTAAAATAGTTTCAGTTAAACAAAAGGGTGGTTTTGTAATTGAAGACGCTGCTGGTTGTGAATACTTTATGCCAATGGCACAATCTTATTTAAAAACTCAAGGTGCTATTGGAAAAACTGTAAAAGCTAAAGTTATAAAAGTTAACAAAGCTCAAAATTCAATTATAGTTTCAAGAAAAAAATTAATAGAAGAATCAAAAAATATAAAAGATAATAAAGTTGCAGAAATTTTAGAGAAAAAAGAAGCAATTAACGGAACAATCAAAAAAATAACTTCTTATGGTATGTTTGTTGATTTAGGTGGAATTGATGGTTTAGTAAACTACAATGAAATCTCTTATAAAGGACCAGTTAATCCTGCAAATTATTACAATGAAGGTGATGAAGTTTCAGTTGTAGTATTAGCTTATGATAAAGCAAAACAACATTTAAGTTTATCAATTAAAGCAGCACTTTCAAATCCATGGAAAGAGATAAAAGACCAATTAGAAGTTGGAGATACAATTACTGTTACTGTTTCTAATTTTGAATCTTATGGTGCATTTGTTGATTTAGGAAATGATATTGAAGGTTTATTACATATTTCAGAAATTTCATGGAATAAAAACTTGAAAAATCCAAAAGAACTTTTAACTATTGGTGATGAAATCAATGTTGAAGTTATTGAATTAAATGTTGAGCAAAAAAGATTAAGAGTATCTTTAAAAAATTTACAAGAAAAACCATTTACTAAATTTGTAAATGAGCATAAAGTTGGTGATGTTATTAAAGGTAAAATTGCAACTTTAACTGATTTTGGTGCTTTTGTAAATATTGGTGATGTAGATGGATTATTACATAATGAAGAAGCTTCTTGGGAATCAAATGCTAAATGTAAATCGCTATTTAAAAAAGGTGATGAAGTTGAAGTAAGAATTATAAAAATTGATAAAGAAAAAGAAAATATTTCTCTTTCAATCAAAGATATTTCTGATTCTCCAGCTAAAAGATTCCAAGACGCTTATAAATTAGGTGATATCGTAAAAGGTCCAGTTAAAGATATAAAAGATTTTGGTATTTTTATAAAATTAGAAAATAATCTTGATGGATTAATTAGAAATGAAGATTTTGGACCATTAAAAGCTGATGAAGTAAAAAATGGTGATGAAATTGAAGCTGTAATTATAAATATTGATACTAAAAAGAATAGAGTAAGATTATCTGTAAGAAGATTAGAACAACAACAAGAAAGAGAAGTTTTAAAATCTGTTAATGATGATACGTCTATGACTTTAGGTGATATTATAAAAGATCAAATAAAGTAGGTTATTTAAAATGAGTAAGTATACAATTGTAGTTTGTGACCATATACATGAAGCTGGTTTAGAGATTTTAAAAAATACTGACGATGTAAATTATGTATATGCAGCAGATATTGATAAAACAGAATTATTAAATGTTATAAAAGATGCTCACGTAGCAATTACAAGATCTTCAACTGATGTTGATGAAAAGTTTTTAAATGCAGCTGTTAATCTAAAAGCTCTAATTAGAGCTGGAGTAGGTTATGATAATGTTGATATTGATGGTTGTAGTAAAAGAGGAATAATCGCTATGAATGTTCCAACTGCAAACACAATCGCAGCTGTTGAATTAACAATGACACATATGTTATCTTGTATGAGAAAATTTCCTTATGCTCATAATCAATTAAAAAATGAGAGAGTTTGGAAAAGAGAAGATTGGTATGGAAATGAACTTTATGGTAAAAAATTAGGTGTTATTGGTTTTGGTAACATCGGTCATAGAGTTGCATTAAGAGCTAAATCATTTGAAATGGAAGTAATTACTTACGATCCATATATTCCTTCAACTAAAGCAACTGATTTAGGTATCAAATATACAACTAACTTCGATGATATTTTAGCTTGTGATATTATTACAATTCATACACCAAAAAATAAAGAAACTATCGATATGATAAGTTTTGATGAAATCAAAAAAATGAAAGATGGTGTTGTTTTAATTAATTGTGCAAGAGGTGGATTATATAATGAAGAAGCATTATATGAAAACCTAAAATCAGGAAAAATTGCAATGGCTGGAATTGATGTATTTAAAAAAGAGCCTGCAACTTCAAATCCTTTATTAGATTTACCAAATATAACTGTAACAGCTCACTTAGGAGCAAATACAAAAGAATCTCAAAAAGAAATTGCTATTCAAGCAGCAAACAATGCTATTGAAAGTGCACGAGGAATTGCTTATCCAAATGCTTTAAATTTACCAATTGATGAGAGTAAAATACCACCTTTTGTTAAACCATATATTGAACTTACTCAAAAAATGGCATTTTTATTAGCACAAATAAGTAAAAGTGAAATTAGATCAATAAATGTTTCAGCTGAAGGTGAATTAGCTGATTATTTAGACTCTTTACAAACTTTTGCAACTTTAGGCATTTTAGCAGTTAGTTGTGGAAGTGAAGTAAATTATGTAAATGCAAATTTTATAGCAAAAGAAAAAGGTATAGATTTATCAGTTTCTGCTTTAGCAAATCATAGTGGCTATAAAAATAAAGTAACAATAAAAATAACTACAGTAAATGGTATCAAAACTATATCTGGAACAGTTTTTGCAGATGATGTTCAAAGAGTAATTGAACTTGATGGTTTTGCAATTGATGTTGATCCAAAAGGTAAAATGATTGTTATGAAAAATAAAGATATTCCAGGTGTTATTGGTACAGTTGGAAAACTTTTAGGTGACAACAAAATTAATATTGCTGATTTTAGATTATCAAGAGGAAAAGATGGTATAGCTTTAGCTATTGCTTTAATTGATGAAAAAGTAACTTCAGAAATAATAAAAAATCTTGACAACTTAGAAGCTACAATTGCTGTAGCTTATGCAGAAATTTAAGGAGAGAAATATTATGGCAATAGGAATGAGCGAATTAAAGAAGGGATTAAAAATCGAAGTTGATGGAATTCCTTATAAAATTACTGAGTACCAACACGTAAAACCAGGGAAAGGTGCAGCATTTGTTAGATGTAAAATAAAATCATTTTTAAATGGAAAAGTTATTGAAAAAACTTTCCATGCAGGTGATAAATGTGAAGTTCCAAACTTACAACAAAAACAAATGCAATTTTTATATGATGATGGTGAATTATTACAATTCATGGATACATCAACTTATGAACAAGAAGGATTAACTTACGAGCAAGTTGGTGATGCATTTGATTGGATTATTGATGGAATGCAAGTAGATATGATGTATTTTAACGGAAAAGCTATTACTGTTGAACCACCAATGGTTGTTGAGCTTAAAATAGTTGATACTCCACCAAACTTTAAAGGTGATTCTCAAGGTGGAAGAAAACCAGCTACTTTAGAATCAGGTGCAGTTGTACAAATTCCTTTCCATATCTTAGAAGGTGATATAATCAGAGTTGACACTAGAACAGGTGAATACTTAGAAAAAGTAAAATAGTAGCAAAGCTACTATTTTCTTTTTAGAAAAACTATCTTATCTTCTCCAATGAAATTTTCATGAATTATTTCAAAATCTAAATCAATCTCATTTAAAGCATTTTGTCCTTTTCTTATTTTTGGGCTTATTATTAAAATAAAAAAATCAATTCTTTCTTTTAATTTATCAAGTAGATTATATACGCCTTCTATCATAATAAATTTATAATCAAGTAATTTATATAAATCATCACTTATCAACACTTTTCTATTTGGAATTTTAAACAAAGGAATATTAGTATCAAATACTTTATTTTTGCTATATATAAATATATCAGGATTTTTTCCTTGAATATATCGAGTATCAAGTGTCGGTTTATCAATTCTTACGCTATTTCCGCCAATAACAAGTAAATCAATCTTATCTCTTAATGTATGAACATATGCTAAAGCTCTATTTGAAGATATTTTTCCATCAATACTTCCATTTAACGTTTGTGCCATTTTAAAAAATATACAAGATTTATTTTGCCAAGAGATAAATGGTAAAATTAGATTTAAACCATCTTTTTTTAATATGTCTAATGTAACATTAATATTTTCATTTCTAAGCGTTTCTAAGCCTCCTGTTGCTTGTTTATTAGGATCTTTTACGCTAATAATTACTCTTTTGGGTTTTAACTCTTTTAAGAGGTTTGCACAAGAAGGAGTTTTACCTATATGATTGCAAGGTTCAAGTGTTACATATATTTCACAATCATTAAAAAAACCATTATGATTTTGTAATAAAAATTGGTGAATATCAAAAGATGAATTTTTTGTTTTTAAAATACTATTTGGATTATCTTTTAAATAAGCAGTTTTAAGAGCATTTACTTCAGCATGAGGCATACCAGCTTCTTTATGTGCTTCAACAGCTAGTAATCTTTGATTTTTTACAATAACACAGCCAACAGCAGGATTAGGATAAGTTAAAAGTTGATGTTTCCAAGCTTCATCAATGGCAAGTCTCATATAAAAATTATCATCAATTTTCATAATTTGACTCTATTTTACCATTCAAAATAAGTTGCAGCACTTAAGATATTATCATAAGTTAATTCTTCGTTTCCAAATTCAGTTTTAATTACGATTTTTTCTTCATCTGCACAAATCAGTTCCCCTTTGAAAACTTCTGTTGCAAAATTTTTTACTTTTACTTTTTCTCCAATTGAAGCAAGAAAATGATCAACTTTTTTCAATTTTCTTTCAATTCCAGGAGAACTAACTTCTAAAAGATATTCACCATTCATAGGTTCTTCAACATCTAAGATTGGAGATAACATTCTTGAAATTTCTGCACATTTATCAAGGTTAACTCCACCTTCGCAAGTTATGCTAACTCTAAAAATATTTTTGTCATGTTCTCTTAAAGTTGATATGTCATATAGCTTAGCACCAAGACTTTCAACCGTTAATTTTATTGATTCTTCTAAACTCATTCTTCACTACTTTTTGTTTTTTTAATTTGTGCAAATAAATCTTCAATATGTTTTGACTTTTCTAAACTAGTATCATTTACAAAAGTAAAATTAGGACATTTATACCAACTTGTACTTGCTAATACATCACTTTTTATTCTACCATTTGCTCTATTTAATAAAGAAATAATAGCTTTTATTTCATCTTTATCAAAATCACTACCATCAAAATATACTATTGCATCATATTTACCATTTTTGCAGTTCACACCTGTAATAGGTAAAGAATTAATTCTTTCATCATCTAAATTAGATAATGCTTGAGGAATTAATTCCATTAAAAGTGATTCTGTTCTTTGAAGATTTATACTTTTCATCTTAATCGTCTACTGATACTTTCTCTTCAATTTGAATAAATGTTTCAATAAAATCTCCAACTTTAATATCATTAAATTTGTCAAACATAATTCCACATTCATAACCATTAGCAACTTCTTTAACATCGTCTTTAAATCTTTTTAAAGATGAAATTTTACCAGTATATGTAACAACACCATCTCTAATAATTCTTGCATGACCACCTCTGATTACTTTTCCATCAGTTACTAAACATCCTGCAACTGTTCCAACTTTTGGAACAACGAAAGTATCTCTAACTTCAGCTTGACCAGTATTTTCTTCTCTTATTACTGCACTCATCATTCCTGAAAGTGCATGTTTAACATCATCAATTAAATCATAAATAATTGAGTAAGTGTTGATTGTAACTCCGTCAGCTTTTGCTTTTGCTTTTACTGAACCAGTTGGTCTTACATTAAATCCTAAGATAATACATTCACCACTAGCTCCGGCTAGTACTAAATCAGATTCAGTTATTCCACCAACAGCTGCATGAACAACTTTTACTTTAACTTCATCATTTGCTATTTTTTCTAAAGAACCTTTAATTGCTTCTAATGAACCACCAACATCAGCTTTGATAATTACTGGTAATTGTTTGATTTTCCCTTCAGCAATTAATCCACTCATCTCTTCTAAAGAAACTTTTGTAGATTTTGATAACTCTTTTGCACGTGCATGTTCAGCTCTTGTTGTTGCGATTTCTCTTACTTCTTTTTCTGTATCCATAGCAACTAAAACAGAACCAGTAGTTGGAACTTCATTTAATCCTAATACAGTACCTGTTTGACTTAATCCAAGTTCTTTAACAGGTTTTCCATTATCGTCAGTAATTGCTTTTACTCTACCAAAAGTAGTATCACAAACTATATTATCACCAATTTTTAAAGTTCCATTTTGAACAATAACATTAGCTACTGGTCCTCTACCTTTTTCTAAGCTAGCTTCTATAACAGTTGCTTTTGCTTTTGCAGTAGGATCAGCTTTTAATTCTAAAATTTCTGCTTGTAATAAGATATTTTCAAGTAAATCTTCAATTCCATCACCAGTTCTAGCAGAAACTCCAATAAATTCAATATCTCCACCCCAATCAATAGGAGTAAGACCTTTTTCTGCCATTTGAGCTTTTACCATATCTGGGTTTGCTGTTTCTTTATCCATTTTATTCATAGCAACGATAATTGGACAACCACTTGCTTTTGCGTGAGAAATAACTTCTTCTGTTTGCATTTTAACACCGTCATCAGCAGCAACAACGATAATAATAATATCTGTTACATTAGCTCCTCTTGCTCTCATAGCTGAGAAAGCTGCGTGACCTGGAGTATCAACAAATGTAATTTCTTGACCATTTTTAGTAACTGTATAAGATGTGATATGTTGTGTAATTCCACCAGCTTCACCAGCAGCAACTTTTGAACTTCTAATTTTATCTAAAAGTGAAGTTTTACCGTGGTCAACGTGTCCCATAATTGTAACAACTGGAGGTCTTGTTACAAATGATGATGTATCAATATCTTCTTCATCATTATAAGTTTCAACATAATTTACGTCTTCTAAAGCATCTTTAACAGTTACTTCAATTCCAAACTCTTCACCAAGAATTTCTAACTCATCTTGTTTTAAAAAGTCATTTTTTGTAACCATCATTCCTAAACTAAATAAAACTGTAATAACTTCTGCTGGAGATTTACCACAAGCTTCTGCAAATTCATAAACTCTGATATCTTCAGGAATTGTAACTGATGTAATTTCAGCTTTTTCTTGAGTTCTAACGATTCTTTTTTTTCTTTTTCCTCTTTTTAAACCTTGAGGAACATTTCCAAATGCAGCTGGTTTTGAACTTCTTGATTGATTTACAATATTTTGAGGTTTTGGCTCATCAAATATTTTATAAGAATCGCTTAAATCCATATCTAATAAAACTATTTCTTCTCCTAAAAGAGAATCATCACTGCTTGCAAATTCATCTGAATATTCTCTATCTACATCAAGTTTTTTTCCGTGATCTTGAGTTTTTATAAGAGGTTTTTTCTTCTCTTTTTTAACTTTTTGTTTTTTTATGTCATCATTTTCTTTGTTTTTTGGTTCATTGTATGATTTTTCTTCATCATCTACGCCACCAAGTATTTCACTTAATGATTTCATTTGTTTTTTAGATTGATTTTCTGTTATAGTTTGTTGCTCTTCTAATTCTTCTTCTTTAGGTCTTTTTTTCTTGATAATAACTAGACCTTTTCTTTTAGGAACAATTTTATTTGGATTTTCTAAGTTTTCAGATTCTTCTTCAGATTTTTGAGGCGCTTTTGAAATTGGCTTTGAAATTTCTACTTTTTTTAGTTCTGGTTTTTTAATAATCTCTTTTTCTACTTTTTGTACAGTTTCTATCTTTTCTTTTGGAGTTTCAATTTCTTCTGTCTCTTTTTTTACTTCTTCTTTTTTTACTACTTTTTTTACTTTGGCAGGTTTAGTAGCTAATCGCTCACTTTTTCCTGTCATCATATATTTTGTAATCTCTTCTGCATCTTCATAAGAAACTGCTGTTTGAGGAGATTTAAGTTCTATTCCTAAATCTTTAGCTTTTGCAATAACATCTTGGCTACTTGCACCTGCTTCTTCTGCAATTTCATAAACTCTTACTGTATCTGACATCTGTTAGAATCTCCTTAAGTTGTATAACATACTCATCTTTATTTTTACACTCTTTACAAAGTGGTTTTTCATATTTTTTATAATCTTTTTCATTCATAGTTTGAAATTTCAAAATACAAGCTTCACAGACATAAAAACTTCTTCCTAAATTGTCATAAAGGGACAACTTTTTATCTTTACATTTTAATCTTAATAACTCTTTTTGTTCAAATTTCCCTTTACAAAAAATACAAGTTCTTAAGATTTTTTTTAAATTAGCCAAGCATTATACCCAAAATATACTTAATTGCAAAAAATATCAAAGTTCTATTTTCACACCAGTATTATCAAAATCTACAACAAAAACTCTAAAATGAGGGAATTTATTTTTTAGAGCTTTTTCAAGATTTCTACTGTCATCAGTGTATGCCATTGAAAATAAAGTTGAACCAGAACCTGATAATGTACTCATTAAAGCACCTTCTTTTAAAGCAGTTTTTTGAACTTCAAAAAGTTCTGGCATCTGCTTCATTCTATATTTTTGATGAACCTGATCATTTGAAGCATATTTTAACATCTCCCAATTTTCACTCATAAAAGCTGCTGTTAAAAGTGATGAATGAGAAATATTAAAAATAGTATCTTCTTTTGAATATTTGAATGGTAAAGTTTTTCTTGACATAGCAGTTGAAATAGCTCTATTTGGTACAACAATAACGGCTTTTAAACTTTTTGGGATAGGTTTATTTATATATTTTACTTCATTTTCTTGAACACAAGCAACATTAAATCCACCCATAACTGCAGGAGTAATATTATCAGGATGACTTTCATAAGCAAGTGCTAAATTCAACAGCTTATCTCTTTCTAATTTTATTCCTTCTATTGCATAAGCACTTGCAATTGCTGAAACAATAACAGCAGATGAACTTCCTAAACCTCTTGATAATGGAATTTCATTTTGAAATTCAAATCTAAAAAATCTTTTTTTATGAGATAAATTTTGATAAAAATCATTAAAAATAGAGATAAACATATTGTTGTCTTTAAGTGCTGGATTATTTGCACCTTCACCTTTTAATGATACACTATGAAACTTTGAAGGTCTAATAATTACTTGATTTTTTAATGATACTGCAAGACCTAAGCAATCAAATCCTGGTCCTAAATTTGCACTCGTAGCGGGAACGCTTACTTTCATAATTGAATATTCCTTTAAACAGCTGGTAAATTATAAATTGGCAGCGTTTCTTTATTAAAATTATATTTTTCTATACACAAAGGTAATTTAAAGTCGCAGATTATACAATCTTTTTCTAAAAAATCTACTTTAAGGTTATTTGTTTCATTTATAAAGTATTTTTGACCTAAAGCTTTTATAGGTGAATTATTATTAAATTCAAAACCACTTACAGAGTTTAATTCTATATTTTTTGTAAGGCAAACGGTTTTTAAAAATATATAAGCTACTTTTATAGCCATAAAAGAGCCAGGAGTATTAACATAAATTATTCTTTTAATATTATAATGATTTAATAGTTTTTGAAAAAGAGTGGGTAAAACATCACTTGTTTTACCATCTAATTTATACTCTTTGATTAGTTTTTTATTTTCATAAATTCCTATTAATAAAGGGTTTGAAATAGTTATAACTAAAATTTCTATCAATTTTTATCAACTTTCAACTTTTGAATAAGCCATTTCAAATACACTAGCTTCACTACTAGCTTCTTCTAAATCAATTATTTCATAGTTTGCTTCATCTTCATAAAGTTTTTTAGTTAATAAATGGTTTAAGTGATGGCTTCCAGCAACTGCATCATATTCACCAACTAAAGTATATTCTAAAAGTGCCATATCACCAATTGCATCTAAGATTTTGTGTCTAACAAATTCATCATCAAATCTTAAACCTTCTGGATTTAAAACTTTTGTTTTATCAAGTACAATAGCATTTTCCATAGAACCACCTTGTGCTAATCCTATACTTCTTAAATATTGTACTTCATGTAAAAATCCAAAAGTTCTTGCACGGCTAATATTATTTTTATATTCTTCAATTGAGTAGTCAAAATGGAATTTTTGTTTTCCAATAGCAGGATGTTCAAAATTTATTTCAAAATCATAAACTATTCTATCTGATGGTTTTAAAGTTACTCTTTTTCCATCCTCTGTTGTGATTTCAATCTCTTTTTTGATTTTTATTGCTTTTTTACTTTTTTCAAGTTCTTTTATTCCAGCTTCTTCGATAAGCATACAATAACCAGCAGAACTTCCATCAAGTACAGGAACCTCGTCATTATCTAATACTATTCGTAAATTATCTATACCATAAGCATAAATAGCTGATAAAAGATGTTCTATTGTAGAAATAACTACTCCATCTTTTCCAATAACAGTTGCCATTTTTGTATCAACAACAAACTCTTTTTTTACTGGAATTGTAACACCAGCATCACTTCTGTAAAAGATGATTCCCATATCACTATCAAGTGGCTCTAGTCTCATTTTTACAGGAACGCCTTTATGAAGTCCTATTCCAACAATATCTACATTTTTTGCTATTGTTCTTTGTTTCATTTACTATTTTTTCCCATCTATTATTTTTATTGCATCTTTCATTGTTTGGTCAAGATTTTTATTCATCCAACTAACATCTAACCATTCATTTGGATTTGCTTCTATTCCTTGAATTAAGATTCCAAAGTGTAAGTGATCTCCAAATACCGCACCAGTTGCTCCAGTATTTGCTATATGTTGACCTGTTGTTACAAAATCTCCAACTTCAACATTTTGACTACTTGTATGAGCATAAAGTGATGCAAGACCTAATCCATGATCAACAATAATACTATTTCCATAAATTCCTAAGTAGTCTTTAAATATAACTTTTCCAGGATTTGTTATATTAATATCAGCTCTTTTAACACTTGCCCAGTCCATACCTAAGTGCCAAGCTTCATCAATTTTTTGATCACCATAAAAATAGTGTCTTCTTTCACCAAACATAGCAAAAGTTGCTGCATTTGGAAGTCTAACAAATGGTTTTACATTAAAAGGAATTTGTTCATTATTTTTAAAATTCTGAACTACAACTTCTTTCATAGTTTGAAGATTTTTTTGTCTTAATTCTTTATTTGCTTTTACGAAAATTTCTGCAGGTTCTAATGGAACAGGCATATTACTCTCTTCTAATACTTTTTTACTAATATTATTTGCAAACTCATCAGAAATTTTTAGTTCATCAACTTTTTCTTTAAATGGTTGAATATAATATGGAATTTTTGTAACAGATTTATTTCCAGCCATATCAATAGCTACAAGATTAACTCTTTTAAACTCTTTTATATCAATTGGCCAAGTAATGATTGATATGTAGTAATTTTTTTTGTAGAAAGGGAAAAGTTCAAAAATAACTTCATCATTGAAAGTTACATAATAGTCTTTTAGATTGTCATCAGCTACTTCAACAATTAAAACACCACTTCCTCCTTGTCTTAATAAATAAGAGTTTGTAATAACATTTGCAATTGGACTTCTTCTATCAATTATTACATTAGTAGTTTTAGTAGCTTCATTTCCTTTAAAAAAATTCCATTTGCTATTATCAAAAGCTACAATTTTTAAAGTACCATTTGTAGCTTTTAAAAATTCCGAATTTTTTGGTGAAGATATTTCAAGAGAAACACTATTTTGATCCTCTTTTACTACTTTTGTATCTAAATTTATTTGACTTTGACCATCATTAAAAGTTACTTCATAAGATTTAATTCCACTTGCATCACCGATATCAATTTTTATAGGATTTTGTAAATTCCAATAAATATCTTTACCCATAACTTCATTTTGAACAATAATCTTTGGAGCACTTCTATCCAAAGTTAAAGCATATGCTAACACACCAACAACAACAAACATAATAGCTACAAGAATATATAGCCAACTACTTTTTTTATTTATATAACTCAAGAATTTCCTTTAAAACTATATTTTTTGCGATTTCTACATCTTTCATTTCTAAAGTACAACCAGCGGCATTAAAATGCCCACCACCATTAAACTTAGACGCTATCAAAGCAACATCAATTTTTCCTTTTGATCTTAATGATACTCTTGACACACCATTTACAATCCTTACAAAAAAAGCTATTCTCACTATAGCCATACTCATAATCATATCAAGAGCATCTTCACAATCTCTATTGTGAGCTCCTGTTTCCTTGAACCACTCTTCTTTAGCAATAATTGAAGCAACAGCTCCTTCTTGATAAAGTTCTAAGCTATTTAAAACTTTTGGAATTATTCTATATTTTGCCAAAGAATCTCTTCGTAAAAGTTTATTTGCTATATCAGATGGACTTGCTCCGCACTCAACTAAAAAATTTATTTTTTGGAAAGTTATTTCATCACAACGATTTAATGAAAAAGCTAATGTATCATCATAAATTCCAACATAAAGAGCTGTTGCACTAGCTTTTGTGATATATAATCCATTATGTTTGAAAAATTCATAAACAAGTTCTGCTGTTGAACTTTTCATTGAATCTACGATATTTACTGCTCCAAAATTATCATTTGATTTGTGATGGTCAAAATTTATAAGTGGAATATTTGAAGGAAGTTCAAATCCAAGTCTTCCATAAGTTCCACAATCAACACTAATAGCTAAATCAAAAAAACTAGGAAGTTCTGATGTTATTTTTTCAAATCTTGGAATAAAATCAAGATTTTGTGGTAAATCAGAACTTATATTAAAAACCTTATGTTTTATTTTATTTTCATAAAATAGATTTGATAAAGCTAAAGCTGAACCAATAGAATCAGGATCTGGATTAACATGAGTAATAATTAGAATATATTTGCTTTTTTCTATTAATTCTAAAGCTTTAGTATATTCTGACATATCAACTTTATTATTTAGAATAAAATCTTTTTTCAATATTAACCCTCCTTTCTCAAAATTAAATCTAACAAAAACTTACTAACCAAAAGTTAATCAACTCTCATTGAAAAGTCAAGCCAAGTTGCTTGATGAATGATACTTCCACTACTGATTGCATCAACACCTGTTAGTGCAAATTCTCGAATTGTTTGAAAATTTATATTTCCACTAGCTTCAAGTAAAATATGTGGGTAATTTTCATTTCTAAAAGTAACAACACCTTTTATTTGTTCAGGAGTCATGTTATCACACATGATAATATCTGCACCAGCAGCCATAGCTTCTTTAACTTGGTCTAAAGTTTCACACTCTATTTCTATTTTTGTAACCCAAGATATTCTTTTTCTAGCTTTTTTTACAAATTCTGCAAGATTATCAATTGTTCTTAAGTGAGTATCTTTTAACATCAAACAATCATCAAGTCCAAGTCTATGATTTATAGCTCCGCCAATTCTACTAGCATATTTTTCAAAATCTCTAAGTTGAGGTCTTGTTTTTCTTGTATCTAATAATACAACATGAGTATCTTCAATCATTTTTGAGTATTTGTTTGCCATTGTTGCAATTCCAGAAGCATGTTGTAACATATTTAAAAGTGTTCTTTCACTTGAAAGTAGTTTTGAAGCTCGTCCTTCTAAAGTTGCTAAAACATCACCTTTATGGATAAAATCTCCGTCTTGCTTTAAAAATACTATTTTAAATTTTTCAGTTTTAGCCAGAATATTTGCATATTTTACACCTGCAAGTATTCCTTCACTTTTTGATATGATTTTTGCTGTAAAGTTACCTTCAGGAGCTATATCAAAAAATAAATCTCCTCTTCCATTATCTTCATTTATTGCGTTTTTTACAAACTTTCTTATATTTATCATACTTCAAACATCCTTTCTAATGCTACTTTTGCCCATTTTATAGTTTCTTCATCCACATAAATTTCAGTTTCTTTTGAAATATTATCATCTTTTATAGATTTTAAAGTTCGGTAAACGTCTTCTAAAGTAGTTTCATTCATAGTTGGACATTCTGGTTTTGTAGAACTTAAAATATAAGTATTTTTTGTTCTTAATCTATTTACCATATTAAACTCTGTACCAACAACAACTTTTTGTTCTGGGTCTAAATTTTTAATATATGTTATTAATTGAGAAGTTGAACCTACAAAATCAGCCTTATCACAAACACTTGGATCACACTCTGGATGAACAGCTACTAAAATTCCTGGAAATTTTTCTCTATAAAACTCTATATCATCAACTGAGAATTGTTGGTGAACAGAACAAAAACCGTTATAACAAATAATATCAGCTTCTTTTAGATCAGTTCCATCTCCCACAACAGCAGATTTTAGATTTAGTGATTTAGCAAAATTTTGTCCTAAACAACGGTCAGGTACAAAAAATATTTTTTTATCTGATTTTAGACCTTTTTCTATTATTTTATAAGCATTTGATGAGGTACATACCATTCCACCCATCATTCCAACTCTTGCTTTTACTCTTGCACTTGAGTTTATATAAGTAATTGGTAAGATATTTTCATTTGGGATTCCAGCTTCATTAATTTTTTTTAAATTTTGTTCAAAATATCCTTCGTCAATCATTCTAGCCATCGCGCAACAGGCAACTTTTGGCATTAAAACTCTTTTTTGCGGGCTCATTATTTTTACACTTTCACCCATAAAGCCAACACCACAAAAAACAACAAATTTTGTATTTGTATTCATAACTTTTTTTGCTAACTCTAAAGAATCACCAGTAATATCTGCTAATTCAAAAACTTCATCTCTTTGATAAAAGTGAGCAACTAAAGTTACGTCTAATTCTTCTTTTAGTTTTTTAATCTCTTCTTTTAAATTCAAAATAAACCTTCATATTTTTATTAAGTGAGAATATAACAAATTTTTAGTTATAATCTGATTTATTTTAAACACAAATCAAAGGTTATTTATGGATTTTTTAACAAATCAAAATATAGTTTTTTATCTTCTTGCTTATTTAATAGGTTCTATTCCATTTGGATTGATTTTAGCAAAAACTTTTGCTGGAGTTGATATAAAATCGCAAGGTAGCAAAAGTATTGGTGCTACAAATGTATTAAGAGTTGTAAAACAAACGAACCCATCTTTAGCAAAAAAATTAGGAATTGCTACAGTTTTACTTGATGCTTTAAAAGGTACTTTAGTTTTATTGGTTGGAATATATTATGGAGTAACTAATGAAACACTTTGGGCAATAGCAGTATTGGCTGTACTTGGTCACTGTTATTCTATTTATTTAGGACTTGAAGGTGGAAAAGGAGTAGCAACTGGACTTGGTGTTTATATTGTATTAATTCCTTATTCAACACTTATTGGTGCAGTTGTTTGGATAGTTTGTGCAAAAGTTTTAAAAATATCATCATTATCATCTTTATTAGGATTGATTGCAGCAGTTATAAGTGCAATTTTTATTTATAATGGTTTAGGAATAAACTCAAATATTCCTATGTATCTAATAGCATTTATTATTCTATATAAACATATTCCAAATATTGTAAGACTTATAAAAGGACAAGAAGGTAAAGTTATATGAAAATAGATATAGAAGGCCTTGAATTTAAATGTATTATTGGAATACTTGATTTTGAAAGAGTAAAAAAACAAAAAGTTATTATAAATTTGTCATTTGAGTATGATTTCTCAAATGATAAGTTTATAGATTATTCTGAAGTAGTAGATTTGATAAAACAAACTATGAAAAAAGAAAAATTTCAATTAATAGAAGATGCAGTTCTTTATCTGACAGAACTTCTAAATCAAACTTATGAGATAAAAAATCTCAAACTAAAAATCTCAAAACCAACTATATTAAAAGATTGTATCGTTAGTTTATCAAATTAAATAAAAATAAGTTTTTTTAAAATTATTATATTTGTAATCAAATTGAAATAAAAGTCAATAAATATATTAATTTTTGAAGCATAAAATACGAGTAAAAAAGTCCTAAATAGCATTAGTGTAGCATATTTTAAAGGTTAATTGAAATCTAACTTAAATTAACAGTTAATTAACTAAAAAATAACAATTTTAAGAAAACTTTAATTTTAACTCGTATAAAATGCCCGTCATGGTGTACTAAAACTAACTAGTTCTTGTATATCGATTAGAATTTCGAAATTTTAGGAGAAAAAAATGAGAAAGATCTCAAAATTAAGTTTAGTAGCTGCTGTTGCAGTAGCTGGTTTTTCAACTGCTAATGCTCAACCATTAGAAGAAGCTATCAAAAATGTAGAAGTATCAGGTTCTGTTGTTTATAGATATAATGACTATAACAATGATTCAACTGATGGTGTAACTGCAGGAGAAGGTTCTACTACGCAAAATAATTATAAAGTTGCTTTAAATTTAACTTCAAAAGTTAATGATTATGTTAAATTTAACTCAAGATTTATAGTTGGTGGAGCTGATTCAGGATTTGCAGGATTAGATACTTCAGATAATGGAGACACAAATGTTGATGTAACGTTATCTCATGCTTATTTTGGTTTAACAGCTATTCCTAATACTACTGTTAATATCGGTAAACAAGGTTTAACAACTCCATGGACTGTTGCAGTTGATTCTGATGGAAATGAACAAACAGGAACAGGAGCATTAGCTCTTAGTACTTTTGGACCTGTAACTGCAGCTGCAGGTTACTTTAACCAAACAAATTTAGGAAAATCAGGTGATATTTTACCTAAATTAAATTCAACTGATGTAATTACTCTTGGTCTTACTGATGGAACAGGTACAGGAAATACTATTGGTGATTTTGAACTTACTACAACAAATGATGATTTTGGTCATAAAGATATTGTTGTTGGTGGATTAATTGCTGATTTAAATCCAGTTAAACTTGAAGCTTGGTACTTAGATATGGCTGATTTATTTGATACATATACTTTAAGTGCTGATTCTACTTTCAAATTTGATGGTGGGAAAGTTGGTTTAGAAGCTAGATATGTATCATTAACTTTAGATGATAATGTAGCAGATGCTGTTACAAATGGTAAAGAAGATAATGCTACTACTATTCTTACTTTAACAGGTAATGTTGGTATAGTAAATGCTAAAGTTGCTTATGCAAATACTGATAAAGATGGTGGTATAACAGCTTTAGATAATGATTCAAAAAATACATTACTTGGATGGAATATTACTTCTTTAGGAAAAGCTGATGCTGATTACTGGCAAGCTGTTTTAGGAGTAAATATCTTAGATAACTTAAACTTATCAGCTAATTATGGAAATATTCAATATAAAGTAAACAACAATACTTCAGATGAAAGAGAAGAAGAAGAAATCTATGCTCAATTAACATATAAAATGAGCAAAAACTTAAATACTTATGTTAGATATGGAACTTACACTAAAGAAAATAAATTTGGTGGAAGTAACGATGAAATCAATGATGACGTAAGAGGAAGATTACAAGTTGAATATACATTCTAATATTTGTTAGAAGTTAAAAAACTTATCTTTCAAAGGTTGGGCTTAGGCTCAACCTTTTTTTATGCAAATAGAAAACTATATAAAATACCTAATAGAAGCAAATCCATAAGCTTTTGTTTTTTCTATTTTACTCACTTGAGTTTCATCTATTATTCCACCCAAAGCTATGATTTTCGTATCTTTAAAGCTATTTAATATTAACTCTAGATCTTTGATACCTTTTGCTTTTCCTTTGTTTGGTGTATCAAAAATAGGAGAATATGTTATATAATTTGCTTCATACTTTTTAGCAGTTTCAACATCCTCTATATTGTGGCAAGAGATGATTATTTTAAGATTTAGTTCTTTTGCTCTTTTTATATCTTCAAATTGTGTTGAAGTTAAATGAACTCCATAAAATCCTAATCTTTGTGCTAAAAGAAAATCTGAATTTAAAAAAGTATTTTTTATGTTTCTTTCATGGCAAGTTTCAATAAAAGTTTTAGCTAAGGCTTCAAAGTTATTTGACTGTTTATCTCTAAAACAAGCAAAATCAACTTTATGCTTTTCAAAAGCATTTGATAATGTTTGTTTAAATATTAGTTCATTATTTGTGTAGTAGTTTGGGTCTGTTATAAGATATTTTTTCATGGAATTAAAAAAGGGAATAAGTAAAAACTTATTCCCTTTAATATAAGCCTTATTTTGATTTTTAGTGCTCTTCGTGTTCCATCATAATAGATCCAGCAATATAAACATAAGTTAATATACTGAAAATAAATGCTTGTAAAACACCAAATGCAGTTAATAAGAAAAACCCAGGTAAAGGTAAAATCCAAGGTACTAACATTAAAAGTACCATTAAGAACATATCATCACCTCTGATTGATCCAAAAAGCCTAAATGATAAAGAAACAATTCTTGATAAGTGAGAGATTATCTCAATAGGGAACATTAAAGGTGCAAGCACAGGCATTGGTCCCATAAAGTGTTTAAAGTATGCAACAAAACCATTTTTCTTAATACCTAAATAGTTATAGTAAACGAATACTATTAAAGCTAAAGATAAAGTGAAGTTAATATTTGAAGTTGGAGCTTCGAAACCAGGAATTACTCCAATCATATTACTAACAAAAATTACTAAAGCTAATGAACCAATTAGTGGCATATAAGTTCTTGCATTTTTTTCACCCATTGTATCAGCTCCCATTGAGATGATACCACCTACAAAAGCCTCTAATACATTTTGGCTTCCAGTTGGAACTAATTGTAATTTTCTAGTAGCAGCTCTTGCTATTATAAAAATAATTCCAATAACTAAAACATAGTGTGATAAGATTATCCACTCTTGCCCGTGTCCACCAATAGCACCCAAGAATGTAAACAGTCTTCCTTCCATACTCTTCCTTTTTTGTTTTCTACATTTACTAAATTATGCGCCTATTATATTATTTGTTTTCTAAAATTTTTATAAATAAAAAAATTTAGTTTAGATTTGTTTAAATCTATAACCGTTTTGTTTCAAATTTTCTCTTATTTGTTCTTGATGTTCTTCACCTTTTGTTTCAAGGGCGATTGTTACGTAAGCTTCACCAAATTCAAGTTTTAAAGAGTTTCTATTAAAATCTATTTCTATTATGTTTGCAGAACATTGTGTAAATATTTCTGTTAATTTCATCAATGAACCTGGTTTATCCATAAGTGTAACGATTAAGTTCATTTTTCTATAAGATTTTACTAGACCTTTTTCAATAATAAGTGACAACATCGTAACATCAATATTTCCACCACTTACAACAGCACAAACTTTTTTATTTGAAATATCAACTTTATCATGCATAATAGCTGCCACACTAACTGCACCTGCTCCTTCAACCATAAGTTTATGTTTTTCAAGTAAAAATAAAATTGCATTTGCTATTTCATTATCACTTACTTCTACAACTTCATCAACATACTCTAAAATCAAATCAAGTAGTTTTGGAGTAACATCTCTTACTGCTATTCCATCAGCAATAGTTTTAACAGAAGCTGAATCAATAGGAATTCCAGCTAAAAAAGAGTCTTTCATTCCTTTTGCACCACTTGCAACAACACCAGTTATTTTTATATTTGGATTTATACTTTTTGCAGCAATAGCAACACCTGCTATTAAACCACCACCACCGATTGGTACAATGATTTGTTCTACATCTTCAAGTTTTTCTAAAATTTCTAAAGCAATTGTTCCTTGACCTGCGATAACTGCATTATCAGCGAATGGATGAATAAATTCTTTATTATTTTCTTTTGCAAATTTTGTTGCATTTGCATAAGCTTCATCAAAATTCTCACCAATCAAAACAACATTTGCACCATAAGATTTTACTCCTAAAACTTTTGTAAGAGGTGTAGCTTCTGGCATAAAAATAGTTGCTTCACAGTCAAAATATTTAGCTGCAAAAGCTAAACCTTGTGCATGATTTCCTGCACTTGCTGCTACAACTCCATTTTTTCTTCTTTTTTCATCAAGTAGGGCAACTCTATTAAATGCACCACGAATTTTAAAACTACCAGTTATTTGAAGGTTGTCTTCTTTTAAATAGATTTCTGCATTTTTTTCTTTGCTTAAAATTGGAGCTTTCATCAAAGGAGTTAGAGAAATTGCTTTTTCAAGCTGTCTTTTTGCGTCTTTTATATCGTTTAATGTAATCATTTTACTTTTCTCGTTTTTTTTATTTAGAAACGAAATAGTACCTAAAAATATGTTTTATCATAATTAAGTTATAACAAAACATATTTTTAAACTAGAGCAAAAGCTCTAGTTAGAATTTTTTACAATTTTTACAGCTTCAACTAAGTTTATTAAACTTTGTTTTACTTCTGGCCATTTTCTAGTTTTTAGTCCACAATCTGGATTTATCCATAATTGTTCTTTTGGTAAAACTTCAATTAATGCTTTAATTTGATTTACCATTTCTTCAACACTTGGAACTCTTGGGCTATGAATATCATAAATTCCAGGTCCAATTTCTTGTTTATATGCAACTTCTTTAAAGATTTTTAAAAGTCTATTTCCACTTCTTGCAGTTTCGATTGAAATTACATCTGCATCCATTGCTTCAATAGTTTTTATAATATCATTAAATTCACTATAACACATATGTGTATGAATTTGAGTATCAGCTTTAGCACAACTTACACTTAGACGGAAGTTTTCAACTGCCCAGTTTTCATAAGCTTTTATATTCTCAATTCTTAAAGGATAACCTTCTTTAAATGCTGCTTCATCAACTTGAATCATTTTTATTCCAGCATTTTGTAAATCATCAACTTCTTTATTAATTGCAAGTGCAATTTGTTTTGTTACTTCATTTCTTGGAATATCATCTCTTACAAATGACCAATTTAAAATTGTAACAGGTCCAGTTAACATACCTTTCATAACTTTTTTAGTTTTGCTTTGAGCATATTTAATCCACTCAACAGTCATTGGATTTGGTCTTGAAACATCTCCAAAAATTAAAGGTGGTTTTACGCATCTACTTCCATATGATTGAACCCAAGCATTTTGAGTAAATGCAAAACCTTCCATTAATTCACCAAAATATTCAACCATATCATTTCTTTCTGGTTCTCCATGAACTAAAACATCAAGTCCGATTTCATCTTGGAATGCTACACAATCATCAATATATTTTTTGATTTCAGCAACATATTGCTCTTTTGAAATAGCATTTGCTTTATATTGTTTTCTATTTTCTCTAATTTCAGGTGTTTGAGGAAATGAACCAATAGTTGTAGTTGTAAGTGCATCATATTTAAAAAATTCTCTTTGAACTTTTATTCTATCTTGGAATTTATCAGCTCTTTCAAATACTTTTAAATTTTTGATTTCGTCTTGAACTACTTTATTATGAATTTTTGAAGATATTTTTCTTTGTTTATTTTCTTCAATATTTCTTTTAATGATTGCGCTATCTTCAAGTGATAGTTTTAAATCAAAAAATTGTTTTGTTACAAGTGATAACTCTTTTAATTTTTCTACTGCAAAAGCTAACCAAGATTTGATTTCAGAATCTAATTTTTCTTCATAATTTAAAGTAAATGGAACGTGCAATAAAGAGCAAGAAGTTCCTACAATAATATTCTCTTTAGAAATAACATTTGAAATTTTATTTAGTAAAGCTACTTTATCTTCAAAATTACTTTTCCAAATATTTCTTCCATCAATAACTCCAGCAATTAAAACTTTATTTGAGTTTTTGATAAATTCTAAAGCTTCAAGATTTTTATTTCCATGAATAAAATCTAAACCTAATGCCCAAATTGGAGTATTAACTAAAATTTTTGTAGCTTCATTTGAGTGTTCAAAATATGTTGTTACAACAATTTTGATATTTTTAGAAACTTCTGCTAAAGCATCATAAACTGGTTTGATTAAAGATAAAACTTTAGTATCTAAATCTTTTACAAATAAAGGCTCAGCAAATTCAACAACAATTTCATCATCAAGTTTAGAAATTTCTAATAAAAGTTCTTTATAAACTTCTACTACACTATTAATATGAGTAAAAATATCACTATTATCTATACTTTTTGAAAGTCCAAGATAAGTGATTGCACCAATTAGATTGATTTTTGTTTTTACTCCTAACTCTAAAGCTTCTTTATACTCTTCAATTACTTTTTTTGAATTTAAAGTAAATTTTGTATCTTTTGAAATTTCTGGAACGATATAGTGATAGTTTGTATTAAACCATTTAGTCATTTCCATAGCAACACTAGTTTCATTTCCTCTAGCCATTGCAAAATATAATTCTTCATCTTTTAAGTTTTGAAATCTTTGAGGAATTGCTCCTAATAAAATAGTAGTATCTAACATATTGTCATAATATGAAAAATCATTTGATGCAATAAAATCTATTTTTGCATCTTTTTGATAATTCCAGTGTCTTTTTTTTAGTTGTGATGCAACATATTTAACTTCATTAAAATCTGTTTGTTTAGACCAATATTGTTCTAAAACTTTTTTTAATTCTCTTTTTTCTCCAATTCTTGGAAATCCTATTACATAATTTTTTGACATTCTTTATCCTTTTTCAAAAGTTCCATTTTTAAATGGAACGATATATAATTTGACTACTTTTTATAACATGGATTAAAAATCCAACAAAAAGTATCGAAAACCTAAATAGCTTTATTTTAAAAGCTAAAATAGAAACAAAGGTATCTTATTTAAATGATACGAAATTATAAAGAATGTAAGGGAGGATGAACGCCAGTTCTTCTAAAAGCAAAAAATGTACAATAAAATGGACATCTAGGAATATATCTAAAAAGCCTTACTGCTAATGCAGTTTTTCTTTTGAAAAGGCAATCACAATGGCAAGGTTTAGTTTTTATTGCAAAACAAGATAATAAACTTTGCTCTAATCCTTTGGAAACTGTTTCTTCTTCATCTTCTGAAGAAGATAATTGTAGTTTTATTTGTAAGTGATTTTTACAAGAAACAGCGATATTGTGCAGTGTTATAGCAACACTATATGCTTGAATAGATGACAATGAGAAGTATTTTTTTCCAAAACCATTCAACACTTTCAAGTAAAAACCTTATAAATATAATTAAAAATGAAGTTTAAGTTAATAATACTTAATAATAAATAAAAATAAATATGATAGTATTCCAAGTAAAAATGGATTTAGAATTTTGAAATTTACATTTGTAACACTTTTCTCTAACTTAATTGAACCATATTTTCATGACTCTATCCTAAAAAGAGCAGTTGAATCTAACTTTATTAGTTATGAGTTTTATAATCCTAGAGATTTTACAACTAATAAACATAAAAAAGTTGATGACCAAATGGTAGGTGGTGGAGCAGGAATGCTTCTATCTTGTCAACCATTATTTGATTGTTTAGATGAAATAAAAAGCAAAAATGAAGATGCTTATATAATTTTCCCTCTTGCAGCTGCAAAACCTTTTAAACAAAATGATGCAAAAAGATTAGCAAAGAAAAAAAATATAGTATTTGTAAGTGGAAGATATGAAGGAATTGATGAAAGAGTTATAGAAAAGTATGCCAATGAAGTTTTTAGTATTGGAGAATATATACTAACAGGAGGAGAATTAGCTTCAACTGTTATGGCAGATGCAATTTCAAGAAATATTGAAAATGTTTTAGGAAATGCTGATTCTTTAGAAGTTGAAAGTTATGAAAACAACCTTCTAGAAGCGCCTTCTTTTACAAAACCTGAAAATTACCAAAATTTAAGTGTCATTAAAGAATATTTAAAGGGAAATCATATTAAAATTCTCGACCTAAAAAAAAACCTGTCTATTTGCAAAACAAAATACTTTAGACCAGGTTTAATTACAAACAAAAAATTTAAATAAAAGTGTGATACCCCGCAAGTTGCAAATGCGGGCACTTTCGCCAAAGGGAAATACGATGAAAAATAGATATATTGCAAGCTTTGAAGCAGCGCAAATTGCAGAAAAACAAATTCCTCAATTCAGATCAGGTGATACTGTAAGAATCGGTGTTGAGATTAAAGAAGGTGAGAAAAAAAGAATTCAAACTTTCGAAGGTATTATCATTGGAAGAAGTGGTAATGGTGTAGATGCTACTTTCACAATTAGAAAGCTTGGTGCTAACTCTATTGGTGTTGAAAGAATCTTTCCATTATATTCTGAGTCTTTAAAATCTTTTGAAGTAATTAGAAGAGGAAGAGTAAGAAGAGCTAAACTTAACTTCTTAAGAGGATTAAAAGGTAAAGCTGCAAGAATTAAAGAGTTAAAAAGATAAATTAAGGCATCGCCTTAATTTTGACTCTATGTCAAACTTCAAAAAATACAAATCTTTTCAAAAAACTTTTTTAAATACAAATCCTAATTCAAGGAAATCTTTTGTTATCGAGTATAATTAATTTTATTGTTGAAACTGTTAGTAGCTTAGGTTACTTTGGAATTTTTATAATGATGTTTTTAGAAAGTTCTTTTTTCCCATTTCCTTCAGAAGTTGTGATGATACCTGCTGGTTATTTAGCTTCAAAAGGTGAAATGAATATCTATCTAGTTTTATTATTTGGAATATTAGGTTCGCTTGCAGGTGCATTATTTAACTACTATTTTGCCATAAAACTTGGACGTGCATTTTTATTAAGATATGGAAAATATATTTTAATAAGTGAAGAGACTATTTTAAAAATGGAAGAGTTTTTTAAAAATCATGGACATATTTCAACATTCTCAGGAAGATTAATACCTGGAGTTAGACAATATATTTCACTTCCTGCTGGATTAGCTCGAATGAATATTTTTGTATTTAGCTTATATACAAGTTTAGGTGCAGGAATTTGGGTATTGATTTTGACAATTTTAGGATATTTTTTAGGCAATAATCAAGCTTTAGTAAAAGAGTATTTACATATAATTGTTATAGTAATTCTAATTTTATTAGCAATATTTGCCTATTTTTATTATAGAAGAGTTAAAAAAACAAAAAGATAGAATATGTATAAACGAATAATAAATTTTCTTTTAATATTTTTAGTATTTGTTTATATAATTTTTGAAGAGTTAATTTGGGATAAATTTGCAAAACCAATTATCTCTTATATATCAAATTTTTCACTTTTTAAAAATCTAATTCCTAAAATTTTAGCTTTAAACTCTTATATCATTTTGATTATTTTTATAATTCCATTTTTTTTAGTTGAACTTTTAGGTGTTTATGCAGGATTTGTATTTATATCAGGACATATAATCTTAGGAACTTTTTTATATCTTTTAAAAATTCCAATTGCTGCGCTTATTTTTTGGTATTTTAATACAACAAAAGAGAAATTATTGGAGTTTGTTTGGTTTAAATATATTTATGAAAAGCTTGTTTTATTTATAAATAAAATAAAAAATTCAAAAGCATATTTGTTGATAAAAGAGAAAGCATCAATTATAAAAAAAGAGATAAAAGAGAATCTTTTTATTTCAAAAAGTAGATTAAAAGAGAAGATTGTAAGAATTTATAAATTACTAAAAAGTAAATTTGTAAAATAGATTTTTCTATTTTACAAACAACTTTTAATAAGTTTTATACCTTTTTCAATTTGCTCAAAGTTTGAGTGAGTGTAGTTAAATCTTATCTCACCATTTGGAACTTTATCTATATAAAATTGGTTTCCAGGAACATAAACTACTTTTTTCTTTAAGCACTCTTGAACAAGTGCAAAAGTATCAACTCCTTGTCCAAAAGTTCCATATAAAAACATCCCACCTTTTGGTTTTTCGTGTTTAAACTCTGGCATTATTAAGTTTAATTGTTCTGAAAAATAAGATGCTTTTTTATTGTAATCATCTCTTATTTCTTGAAGATGTTTTTCATATTTAGCTTCATCTTTTAAATATTCTGCAAGTATATATTGTGAAAATCCACTTGAGTGTAAATCAATACTCTCTTTTATAATCATAATAGATTGAATTAATTTTTCATCAGCTCTTATCCAACCAATTCTATAACTTGGAACTAAAGTTTTTGAAAAACTTCCTAAATGAAAAGAATTTTTTGGAAGTTTTGCACTGATATAAGGCATTTTTTTATCAAAAAATAGTTCACTATAAGGACTATCTTCTATTAAATATCCATCATTTTTTTCTACTATTTTTACAATTTCATATCTTTTTTCTAAACTATAAGTTGTTGCACTTGGATTTTGAAAATCTGGAATTAGATATGCTAATTTTGTATTTTTAAAACTTTTTTCAAAATCTTGAATATTTACTCCATCATTTTCAAGTTTAACACCATGCATTTTTAGATTATTTAGTCTAAAAATATTCATAGCTCCTAAATATGATGGCTCTTCAATAGTAATATCTTTATTTTCAAAAAACTTTGCCAAAATATACATGGCTTGTTGGCTTCCTGTTGTTATCAAAATATTATCTTTTGTTGTTGGAAAGCCTTGTTTTGTATATCTTAGTGCAATTTGTTCTCTTAATTCATTTATTCCATTACTAATTGTATATTGATAAATTTTTGGATTATCTAATATTTTTAATGTTGCTTCTTTTAAATCTTGTGTTGGAAATAGATTTTCACTTGGAAGTCCACCAGCAAATGAAATAGTTTCTTCATCTATTGCTTCTAGGATTTCTCTAATAAATGATCTTTTGATACTCATGGATAAAAATTCCCTTATAAATTATTTTTGAAAGTCTACAAAAAAACTTTGATTTATACTTTACAAAAAATGCTTTTATTATTATCTATTTTTGCTAATTTTATATACATTAAATGCTATACTCTATTTATGAAAAGAGTTACCTTCGAAAAACGAGCCAAAATATCAAATGATGTTATGAACTATATTTATAAATATATAGATACAAATATAAATATTGATGAGTTATGTTTGGAGTTAAAAATAAGTAAATTTCATCTTCATAGAATTTTTAAAGAAGAGTTTGGCAAAAATATTTATGAAAGCATAAAATCAATAAGGCTTGAAAAAGCTGCAAATTTGCTTATTACAAATAGATATTCAACGATAACAGATATTGCAAAAATGACTGGATATAGCTCTCAAACTTCATTTCTAAGAAGTTTTAAACAAAGATTTCTAATGACACCAAAAGAGTGGAAAAATGGTGGTTATAAAGAGTATTCAAATAAAATAGTTGAAAAAATATCTACAAATAGCCAAGCAATAGATTTTTCAAATATAGAACCAAGTATTGTAAAAATGCCAGAAATAAAAGGGTATTATATAAGACACAAAGGATATGATAAAAGCATTAAAAAAACTTGGCAAAAACTTCAAACTTGGATATATACAAATGATATAAAAGAGTATAAACAAATGGCTCTTCATCATGATAATCCTATTATCACACCACTTGAAGATTGTCAATATATTGCGATAGTTGTTTTGGAAGACAAAGAAAAAGCTTCTTTGGATTTTTTACTTCCTAGTTTGATTATTCCAAAAGGAGTTTATGCAAAATTCTCTTTAAGTGGAAAATATGGAGATGTTATAAAGCTAATTCAGTGGGTTTACCACACTTGGCTAATAGAAAGTGGTTATGAAACAACACCTAATCCATCTTATACAATTTATCATAAAAACCATTTTTTAAGTGATGATGGAGAATTTATTTTGGATTATTATTTACCTATTAGGTATGTTTAAAAAGGGCATATTATGAATAATACAAGTATTGAATATATATTTGATTTTAAAACAAGTCTTGACCCATATAATGGTTTGACTATACAAAGTGAAGATTTACCTAAAACAAAAGAAGAGTTTGAAACTAATTTAGCTTATTTGATAGATGAAGTAAAAGATAAAAGAAATCTAATTTGGATTTATATAGATATAAAAAAATCATCATTTATTTCAATTGCTACAAACTTTGGTTTTACTTTTCACTCTTGTAATAGTGATTATTTACTTTTAGTAAAAGTTTTAAAAGAAAATGCAATAGTTCCAACTTTAGCAAATCATACTTTAGGAGTTGGTGCAGTTGTTATAAATAAAAAAGATGAGATACTTTTGATAAAAGAGCAAATACGAAATGAGTATTATAAACTTCCTGGTGGACATATTGATGATGCTGAGATGATAACAACTGCTTTAAGTAGAGAAGTTTTTGAAGAAACAGGAGTAGTTGTAGAATTTGAGAAGATTATTTCTTTGGGGCACTTTTATCCACATCAATTTCATAAGTCAAATTTGTATGTTTTATGTAAAGCTATTCCAAAAAGTACAAAAATAGATATAAAAGATAAAGAAGAAATCAGTGAAGCTATTTGGCTAAATGTTGATGAAATGTTTGTTCGAGATGATATTCATAACTATACAAAAGCTATCGTAGAAGCAGCTGTAAAAAGTGGTGGTTTATATATGAGTGAAACACCAATTTTAAATCATCTTAAAAATGAATTTGAGCTGTTTTTTTCTAAAAACAAGTAAAAACTAAATATAATACAAATTTTAAAATAAAGGATAAAAAATGAAAAAAATAGTAAGTACACCAGATGCACCAAGTGCAATAGGACCATATAATCAAGCAACAACTTTTGAAAAGTTAGTATTTACTTCAGGACAAATCGCACTTGACCCAAAAACTATGGATATAGTAAGTGGTGGAGTTCAAGAACAAACAAAACAAGTTATGGAAAATCTAAAAGCTGTATTAGAAGAAGCTGGAAGTTCTTTTGAAAATGTTTTAAAAACAACTTGTTATTTATCAGATATGGATAACTTTGTAGCTTTCAATGAAATCTATGGTCAATACTTTAAAGCTGAAACTGCACCTGCAAGAAGTACAGTTGCTGTTAAAACATTGCCAAAAAATGTTTTAGTTGAAGTAGATACAATAGCTTTTAAGAACTAAAAAATATTTATGTTTTTAGGAAAATGTCCATATTGTGATGATGGACAAATAGAAGTTAGAAAAAAAGAAGTTCGAGGTAAAAAAGTCGAACTTTATGCTTGTTCAAATGCTTCTTGGGTAAGTGAAGATGGCGAACTATTTGAATTGAGTGCAGATTCTAAATGTGGATTTAAGATTTGGCAAAATGCATTAAGTCGATATGGTCACTATCTAAAACATAGTGAAGTAAGAGCTATATTAAATGGTGAAGAATTAGAGTTAAAGTTCAAATCTCAAAAAAGATATGGACAAAAACAAAGAGTGGATTACTTTAAAAAAGTAATCCTTCATCCTGAATATGGTGTTGAGGTTTTGTTTGGTGATTAATTCTTTGAGTTAATTTTTTAAACTTAACCCAACTCTTTGTTTTTCTAAATCTACACTTATTACCTTTAGATTTTCTAGATTTTGATTTATACTTAAAACATCACTTGCATGAGATATTCTTTTTTCACTGATTTGTGAGATATGAAGTAGGGCATCATTTTTTAGACCAATATCCACAAAAGCACCAAAATCTGTGATATTTCTTACTATTCCACTTAAAATATAGCCTTCTTTTAAATCATTTATATCTAAAATATCATTTGCAAATTTTACTTGATTGAACTCAGTTCTTACATCATATCCAGGTTTTAAAAGTTCAGTTACGATATCTTTTAGTTTTAGTAAACTTGTATTTATCTCATTTGAAACTTTTTCAAAATCTTTTATCTCTTCAACTTTATAGTTTTTTTGAAGTTTTGCAGTTACTTCATAATCTTCAGGGTGAATGGCAGTGTTATCTAAGATTGATAATCCATCTTTGATTCTTAAAAATCCAACACATTGCTCATAAGCTTTTTCTCCAATACCTTTTACTTTAAGCAGTTCATTTTTAGTATTGAACTTTTTGATTTTATTTCTATGTTCAACTATGTTTTTTGCTAATTTTTCGGTAATCCCAGAGATAAAAGATAGAAGTTTATATGAAGCAGAGTTTAAATCAACTCCAACTTTATTTACTAAGTCAATAGTGATATTTTCAAGTTTTAAAGCTAACTCTTTTTGGTTTACATCGTGCTGATATTGACCAATCCCAAGTGATTTTGGGTCAATTTTTACCAAAGCTGCCATTGGGTCACGAAGTCTTGAAGCTATAGAAATTGCACCTCTTATTGTAACATCAAGATTTGGATACTCTTCAATAGCAATTTTTGAAGCAGAATAAACACTAGCTCCTATTTCACTAACGATTGCGTAGTTTACATCTAAATTATTTTGTTTGATTAGTTCATTTATAAAGTTTGCAGTTTCTCTTGAAGCTGTTCCATTTCCTATTGCAATAGTTGTGATTTTATATTTTTTGATTAAATCTAATACAACTTTTGATGAGCTTACTATATCCTCTTTTGGTTTTGTTGGATATATAACTGCACTATCTAAATAAAGTCCATTTTCATCAATAACAGCTAATTTACAACCAGTTTTATATCCTGGATCCATTCCTAAAATCATTTGATTTACAAGTGGTGCAGTTAAAAGTAGTTCTTTTAGATTTTTTCCAAAAAGTTCTATAGCTTCACTACTTGCTTTTTCTTTTAAAGCTGTTATAGCTTCTCTTTTTAGACTTGGAAGAAGTAGTCTTTTTAGTCCATCTTTATAAGCATCAAAAACTAACTCTTTTGAACTTTCTGCATTTATTGGGATTTTATATTTTTTAATATTTTCTAAAATATGATTTTCATCAATTTCAACTTTTATTGAGAGTTGTTTTTCATTTACACCTCTTAATATTGCTAAAACTCTATGAGATTTTATATATTTTATTTTTTCATTACTATCTACAAATGAAGCATAAAGACCATTTTTATCAAGCTCTTTAGTTGCTTTTATTTCAAGTGTTCCCCAATTTGCTATTAGGTTTCTTAAAACCTCTTTTGATTTGAAATCATCTGCATATCTTTGTGCGATGATATCTTTTGCACCATTTATTGCTTCATCAATAGTTGTAATATTTTGATTTAAAAATTGTTTTGCTTTTTGATTTATCTCTTCAAGTGAGTATTTCATACTTTGGATTATATTTGCCAAGGGTTCTAAACCATTTTCAATAGCAGCTGTTGTTCTTGAAGATTTTTTCTCTTTAAATGGAGCATAAATATCTTCACAAGCTTGAAGTGTTGTTGCACTTTCAAGATTTTTTAAAACTTTCTCATCTAAAAAATTTTTCTCTTTTAAAAGAGCTATTATCTCTTCTTTTCGTACAAGAAGTTTTTTAGAGTATTCATAAACTTCTTCAAAGATACGAAGTTGTTCATCTGTTGCACCATCTGTAAAATCTTTTCTATATCGTGCAATAAATGGGATAGTACAACCTTCGTCTAAAAGTTTTATGATATTTGAAATTACTTTAGATGAAAAATTTGTTTTTTCTTTTAAAATTTCTATTAAATGATTGTTCAAAATAAGCCTTTGTTTTATATAAAAGTGAGTGTTTATTGTTAAAAAAGATTTATAAATCTTTCATAAACATTAAGTTTATGAAAGTTGTTGAATAAGTGTTTTTAAATCACCAAGTACCCAAATATCTATAATTTTTCCATCTTTAAATTTAAAAAATGAAGCACCATTATAAGTGATTTTATTGTTAGTTGGTTCATAATCAAGTAATTTTCCAGTATGTCTTCCGTTATATAAAGCTCTTACAGCGATATTATCTTCTTCACAAACCATTGTTATAATACTATGAAAAAGATTTGGAATAGCAGTTATCATACTATCCATATATTTTTCAAACTCTTTTTTCCCTTTTACAGTTATATCTAATGAACCGTGAAAGGTGATATTATCATCAAATACGATGTCAATATACTCTTTTTTATGTTTATTCCATAATTCATCATAATACAGTTTTACTAACTCTTTATTAGTCAATTTCTTCATAATTTCCCTTGTTTGTAGGACTATAATTATCATAATCGTAGTTGTCATAGTCGTCATAATCAACAGTGAATATTTTAGGATAACCTAACTTTACAAGTTCTTTATCAATATTCTCTTCAGTTAATCTATTTTTTACTCTATCCATAATTAATTCAATATGCTCTTCACTTACATCATTTGCTCTTAATTCGTAAATAATAGCCAAATTCATAGTTTTAATTTCCTCTAAATTAAATTGTTTATTTTTTTAAGCATTTATCGATATATAAACTGCTTAAGATGTGTAAAATTGCTTTAACAGACTTTATTGAAGCTGTTTCTTCAACTGTGTGATAACCAGTTGTTGGTATTTGTAAAGTTGTACCTTGAATAGTTCCATTTGATTCCATAACTATTCTTCCAAGTTCTGTACTTCCTAAAGATAAAATAGGTAATCCATTTTCTTCTCTAATTTTATTTTTTTCTTCAATAAAAGTATCTTTACAAGAAAAATCAATATCATTTTTATGACAAAACTCTTTTAGTTGTTTTAAAATAGGAGATTTAAATTTTGCATTTACATCTTTATTTCTCAAAACTACTAACTGCTTATCTGCTTCATCTCTTGTATCATACGGACTTGTATCTAAAACTAATAGTTCATTTGTTGATAGATTATTTTTTTTAAACCATTCATATACATATCTCCAAGATTTTCCAGCTTCTTCTTGTGCTGTAAAAAATGCAGTACCTTGAAATCCGTTTTGATATAAATAGATTATTATTGCAGCAGAGATAACATTATCAAGTTGAGCAGATATTAAATCATCTTTTCTTTTTAGTTTGTCACTAAAAGCTATTGGAGTTCCTGGTTGTAAGTGAGATAAACCTTCAATTTCAAAAATTAGATTGTTTATTTCTTCACACATAAAAGCATCTTTTATTTGACCAATACCAAGATAACTTCCACTCCAAGGTTCGTAAGCAAGAACTTGTTGATTTATATATCTTTTTGCAATCAACTGATATGTTTGTTCTGATAGTGAATTTCCTCTTAAATCTGAACGATTCTTAGCTAAAAATGCAGCAAACTGAAATTCATTTGGTCCAGTACAAATAACTCCGTGTCTATCGATGTGTGCACTTAATATTCCTTTTGTAGGATTATTTCCTTGTGCAACGAGTAAACCATCGTAATATTGTGTTTTTATTCCTATCTCTTCTAATTCTCTTTTTAAATATAATAAAAAAGAGTGTTCAGCACCAGTTACTGATGGAACTCTTATTAGTTGTTTTAAAAGGTCAAGAAAAGGAACAAAATTTTCTGGCTCATTTATAAATGAAGCGCTCAATATATTCTCCTGAAAAATTTAGATAGAATAAAGAAAATTGTTTTATTCTACGTCGTAATTATAAACTATAAAAAATTAAAAAATTTCAATTTTTGTAATTGAAATTATATATTAGTAATTTAATCAAGATTATTTTAATACTTGTTTAAAGTTAAAGGAATATAATATCACATTTTAAAACAAAAAATTTAACTATTTTGTGGAGTTATTATGGAAAAAGAATTATCAGCTTTAGAGCAACTAAAAGCTTCAAGAAATCCATTAAGAGTAATAGATGATGTATATAAAGAGGCAAATGAAGGAATACCATTAAAAGATGAGTATATTGGACTTTTAAAATGGTATGGAATGTATCCTCATGTAAATAGTGATGGAACAGAAGATAAAAAATATTTTATGAAAAGAATCAAATTAGTTGATACTAAAATGAATTTAGAGCAACTAAGAGTTATGAGTGAAATAGGGCAAAAATATGCTCAAGGACTTGTTGATTTTACAACAAGACAAAATGTACAATTTCACTATATTCAAATAAAAGATATTCCTGCGATATTTGATTTATTAGGTAGTGTTAATTTAACTTCAAGAATGGCATCAGGAGATGGACCAAGACCAATTATGACTTGTCCTGTTAGTGGAGTAGATGAAGGTGAAATTTATGATGTAAGAGCACTTGTAAAAGAAGTTGATAACTATTTTGATAAAAATGATGATAGATTCTGTAATTTCCCTAGAAAATATAAAATAGGTATAAGTGGCTGTAAATGTCACTGTGCATCTCATGAAATACAAGATGTTGCTTTTACTGCATTTAAAAAAGAAAATGGTGAAGTTGCTTTTGATTTAACTATTGGTGGAGGTTTATCAAAATCTAAGCAAATAGCAACAAGAGCTTCAAGATATGTAAAACCTGAGCAAGTTTTAGATGTAGCAGTTGCTTGTGCTGAGATTTTTAGAGATAATGGAAATAGAAGTAATAGAAATAAAGCAAGAGTTAGACACCTTTTAAATGATTGGGGAATTGAAAAATTTGTTGATGAAATAGAAAAAGTTATTGGTTATAAACTTGAAGTTGGAGAAAAAGAACCAAAAGTTGCATCTTTTGAAAATAGAAATCACTTTGGAATAAATAAAGAAAAAACAAAAGGTTACTCTTATGTTGGATTTGCAACAAATTCTGGAAGAGTTGCAGGAAGTGATTTTGCTAAATTTTATGAAATCTGTAAAAAATATAATGCAGGTGGAATAGCTTTAACAGCAACTCAAAATTTTGTAGTTTATGATGTAAAAGATGAGGTTGTTCAAGATTTAGCAAATGAGTTTGTAGCTTTAGGTTATCCTTATGAACCAACACCATTTAGAGCAAGATTACAATCATGTACTGGAAAAGAGTTCTGTAAATTTGGAATCACTGAAACTAAAGAGTATGCAAAAAAAGTTGTAGTTGAACTTGAAAATAAATTCCCTGATTTTAAAGAAGATGTGACTATTTCATTTTCTGGATGTGGAAATGCTTGTTCTCATCCACAAATTTCAGATATTGGATTTGTTGGAGCTATGATTAGACATGAAGGACAAAGAGTTGAAGGATATGAAGTTTTATTAGGTGGGAATTTAGAAGGTACACAAAAAAGTAGAATTTCAAGAAAAATTGGTGTAAAAGTTCCTGCTAGCGAAGTGGTGAATTATATAGAAAAATTGATAAATGATTATAAAGCTGATAATTTAGGACAAAAAAGATTCAAAGATTATTTAGCAGCATTAGAACCAGTTGGTGCAGTTAGCGATGATGAATAAAATAGATATGTGATTTTCACATATCTATTTTTGTATCTCTTTTAAAAGTTTATTTGTATTTTTTATACTTACAAAAATTGTTGCAAAAAGTAAAACAAAAGCTAAAATTATACTAATAGTTACAGCAGGACTAGAAGAGATTTGCATCAAACTTCTACTTGGTTTTTCTTCTTTTTTTGTTTCAGTTTTTAACTCTTTTTTTTCTTCTACTTTTTCAAAACCATGTTGTGGAGCAATTCCCATTTTTTCTTCAGTATGACCAGGACCTCCATCTAAAATAACTTTATATGGAATTTTTGGAATTTGTACAACTAATTCATCATCTGATAGTCTTTGCTGAAAAAGAATTTCTCCTGAATGAATAGCTACTAATTTTACTAAAGCTCCAGCAGCACTTTCACCTGTATTAAACTCTCCTACAACGCTTATTGTTCCATCATTATTATCATATAAACTCAAAACTAAAGAGTGAGCAAAAAGATATATAGGTGTAAATAATATAAGTGAAATTTTAAATAGTTTTTTCATCTGTTTTTCCTTTGTTAAATATTTTAGTTAATGTAAAATCTTTTCTATTTTTTGGTAGTTTTTTTGAAATATAAATCAATAATAATCCAAATAAAACTAAAGTTATATCAACTCCAAAATAGCTATTTAAAAGTGTTTGAAAATTGAAACTTGTTAAGTGCATGAAAACAGCTACAATAAATAAAACTCCACCAATAAATAAAAACTCTTTACTTGCTTGATACGAATTTATTCTATAAAATGACCAAAATAGAGTGAAAAGCCAAACATTATAAAAAAGTCCTTGTTGCCATAAAACTCTATCTTCTAAAGTAAATGGTAAAGTCCATTGTAATATGAATAAAATTGCAGTTGCAGGAACAACTCCGACCATTGTCGCTAAAGATAATTTCCCCATCCAATGATAAAAAGTGATTTTTCCTTCAAACTTTTTTGCTTTTTTTTCAAGCCATAACATTACTCCAAATCCAATAGCAACTCCACAAAGCGCCATTATAAGTGCAACAATTACTCTTGAAAAGATATCAATACCAAATAAAAAATGTAAGAAAAATAGTCCTTCAGCTACAAATACAGGAATTATATTATCAAGAACTTTTTTATTTTCAAGTAGTTCACCTGTGTGTGCATCTAAGGCTACATAAGGAATATTAAATATTCCACCATTTAAAAATGGTTTATAAGGGTTATATCCTATAAACTCAACTCGTGCTGTTTTATCATTCCAGTTTATAAGTTTTATTTGTTTAAATGTTAGTTGTGGATTTATCTCTTGTGCTTTTATCAAAAGTTGATTCAAAGGTAACATTGAAACTTCAATATTCTCTTTTTTTATAGGTTTATTTTGTGGGAAAAGTGTACTTCCTACAAGTTCATCTATTGCCTTTGCTTCACCATGGGTTAACATTTTTGCCATTGGTGGAGCAGAAATAAGTCCTACATTCATAACTGCACCACTAATTGTAATAAGTAAAAATGGTACAAAAGCCCAAGTAAAAATTTTTACATGAATTGTAGAGAATAGGGCTTGTCTATTTTTTGCTTGATATTTAAATTTAAATAAATATATTAAAATAAGTCCAGTTACTACTAAAGCCAAAGTTCCAACAGCTGTAAATCCAAAAGCCAATCTACCAATTAATTTTAGTGGTTGTCCATAATGAAGTTCATTTAAAAAAGCTGCTAAATATGTAATTTCTTTAGATTCATCTTCTATTTTTTCATTTGTATTAGGATTAAATACTATTGGTTTTACAAATCGATTTTGTACACTAACTGCTGTATCTCCAAGTCTTCCTGGAAGATTTATAAGAATATTATCTCTTGGAAAGTCTGGATTTTTTAAAACTTCTTCCACCATATAGTTATAATCAATTTTTGTTATATCACTTTTTTCTATATAACGAGATGGTTTTTCCCAGTTTTGAATATATGGTAAAAATATAGCAAATATACCAAAAAATATTGCTAAATACATAATAATAGAAAAAGTAATACCAGCTGCTATATGTAGAGCAAAAAGTCTTTGTTTAAATAGTTTTAATTTTGATTCTTTCATTTATAATCCTTAATATAAAATATAAAGTGATATAGAAAAAATCACAGTTGGTATTAAAACTTTTAATAAAGCACTAAGTTTTGTGTAAGATAAAGCAATCCAAGTAGCAGTACAGGCCCAAGTAAAAGTATTAAACATAATAGAGATAATTCCAGATTGTGAAACTTTCATTGGTAGTAAAAAAGCTACGAGAGTCATACCTAAATAAGCAACAATTAAACCGCCAAAAATGGCGGCTAATGTTCTAAATAATCCTATTTTTTTTCCTGAAGCTTCTGGAATAGCTAAGTAATTATAAAATTTTTTTAACATAATTTATTCTTTTAAAACTTGTAGCCAATAGTTGCTAAAATAGTTCTAGGAGTTCCTACATATACTCTCGTTCCTGCTGCATTGCTAGCTAGAGCACCATCAACATATTCTTCATCCGTTAAGTTTTGTACACTTAAATTTGCTTTCCAATTTCCTTTTTTATAACCAATTGTTGCATTGTAAATAAGTGCTGAATCAAGTTGTATGTTATTTGCATCATCAGCATATTTATTTCCTATATATTTAGCTCCTCCACCTATATAATAATCAGGTAAATTTAAAGCTGTTAATTTATAAGTTGTAAATAGATTTGCTGTATGATTTGGAATATTTCGTAAATCTTTATTATTTGCATCTTTATTTTTTGTATCTACATATCCATAAGAAGCAATAACTGATAAATTTGATGTAATATCTCCACTTAAATCTATTTCAAATCCTTGACTTTCTTGTTTTCCACTTGAAATAGACCAACCTCCAACAGCTGGAGCATTTGGATCAGCTAAAGCTATATTTTCTTTTTCTATTTTAAAGAAAGCTGTTGTTAAATCGAATTTATCATCAAATAGTTTTTGTTTAACTCCAAATTCATAACCTTTCCCTGTCTCTGGATCTAAAATCTTTCCATTTTTATCCATTGCACTATTTGGAGTGAAAGATTCTGAATAATTTGTATAAAATGAAGTTTGTGATGATAGGTGATAAACTAAACCAAATGATGGAGTAGTTGCATCTGTTCTTTGTCCATTTTGTGGTTTTGATTCACTATATCTTACTCCTGCACTAAAAATTAAATCATCAGTTAAATTTATATTATCTTGAATAAATGTTCCCCATGACTCTACATTTGTTTTTGGTGTTGTCATATTCATTGCATTTGGATGATCACTTAAACTTGTAAGATGTTCATATATTGGATGAGATAAGTTTATATTATATGGCACTGTTGGTACATAAAACATAGTAGTTTTTGAATAAGCCTTATTATAATCAGCCCCAATACTTAAATTATTTTTTTTGCCAAATAAATCAAATTCTTTATTTATAGTTTCTTGTAAAGCATGTTCTTGAAACTCTTGTTTTTGGTATGCATATGCTCTTGTTACGATATTTGTTACTTGATTATATCTTTGTGGCATATGAACATCACCATTAACTCCTTTATAATCAATATATCTATATTTTAAGTTTGAATTCCAAGTGTCAAAAACACTATCTAAATCAAAGCCAGCAATTTTTTGTGTTTTTTCAAACTCTTCATCTGGATGTGAAATCATATTTTTAATTGGAGCGATTAATTTACCTTTATTATTTACATAAGTTCCAAAATCAGAAGGTTCTGTTTGATCTGTATATTCAGTCACAAAAGTAATAGTATTATTATCATTTATATCATAAGCTAGACTGGGAGCTACAAAAATTTTATTTGTATCTGTATTACTATTTGTCCAACCTTCATCATACTTTAAAAGAGAAGTCAATCTAAAATATAAAGATTTATCGTTATTTAATGCTCCACCTAAATCAATCTTAGGGCTATATGATGGATTATCATTTGCTTCAAGCTCAACTTGAGCTAAAGAGTTTTTTGTTGGTTTTTTCTTAACCAAATTTACTAAACCACCTGGACTTGATTCTCCATATTGAAGAGAATCTGGACCTTTTAGAATCTCTATCGATTCATAAGCAAAAATTTCAGGACGGGCTATTTTATTTGTAATTTTCATTCCATCCAATAAAATAGGAACGCCTGAAAATCCTCTCATAGATATTTGATTTGTTCTTCCATGACTACTTCCTGTATAAATAGTATTTGATGACATAGTTATAACATCATCAATATTTTGAAGCTGAGCATCTTCTATAAAATTTTGATTAAAAGTTTGAATAGACTTTGCCATATCTTCTTTAGACATTTTTGTTCTATTTAGATTAGCTTTTTCATCACTTTGATAATTAGAGTTAGAAGTTCCACTTACAGTTATGGTTTCAAGTAATGTTGTATTTTGTTCTTCTTGTGCAAATAATGCCGAGCTTGACAATAAAATAACACAAAGTTTAATTGATAGATTTTTTTTAGAAAAATCATTTTTCATTAATTACTCCTTGTTTTTTGTCAGGAATATTACAAAAAATGATTTTTGTTATCAATACAAAAAAATCATAAACAGGAAAAAAACAACTAAAAAAAGGAAAAATTAAAAACTGTAAATTTGTTTTTTATAAGTATTAGGTGAGATATTAAAATAGTTGAAAAAAAGTTTACTAAAATGACCAGTGTGTTTATATCCAACTTTCGTAGCAACTTCATTTATACTAAAATCATCTTTTAGTAACTCTTTTGCAACTTCTAGCCGTCTTTTTTGAAGCATCTCTAATATAGTCATTCCATAATATTTTTTAAAATCTTTTTTTAAATAACACTCATTTATAGCAGATTTATAAGCTATATCTTTTATAGAGAGATTTGAACTATATTCACTCATTATTATCTCTTTTGCTCTTTCCAAATTTGAAACTCTATTTTTATCATAGTTTGTTGATAAAGCATTTAAGTTTTTTGCTATTTTTTCAATTGTGTAGTGAAGTAAATTCATCCCTTTTGATTCTAAATACAAATTCTTTAATAAATCTTCATCAAAACAACTGCTATTAAGTGTATTTAAAATTTCAAATTGTTCTAAATCAATATTTCCATTATAAATGTGATACCGATTTTTTTCATAAGCTTTAGTCATATAATCTTTTATATTTTTTATAGGAGAACCAAGTTTTAAAAAAAGTTCTTCTTTTATTGCTATCATCAAAGTTATATATTTTTTGCCTTTTTTCAGATGATTTTGGGCATAAAATTTATCAGAAATAAGTTCTAAGAAAAAGTCTTTATTTTTAAGGGTGAAGTTTTTATCCTCAAATGAGTAATTTAGTTCTTCTCCAAGATTAAAAATAAAAGTAGCTCCAGCAACTCCACCGCTTTCTTCTATTAGTGTGATATCTTGATTTGGTATAAAGTTTCTAATTAAAACACCTATGCCATTTCCCATATCGTACCAAAAATAAGTTCCTTTTCCTAAACTTTTATTTATAGTTCTTATATGAATTAATCTTTCAAATGGATTTAATATCTCTTTTTGCAACTCTACCCAATTGTGAAAATCAACTTTTGGATTATTACTCATAAAATATCCTAAACAAATTTAAAATTTCAAAATTTTATTTTCAAAACTTAAGTTTACTTTTTGTCCAATCTCTAAAGTATCATCAAAGCTATGCAATATAAAATGTTTTTCATCTGCTAAAACAGTTATTTCATAAAAACTTCCATAAAAAATGATATCTTTTATTAGACCTTTTATTTTTCCATCTGGAGAAATTTTTATACTTTCAGGCCTTATATAAGAATTTTCATCAATTTTTGTAATTTTACCCAAGAAATTTGCACAGTATAAATCTATAGGATTATTATAAATCTCTTTTGAAGTACCAACTTGTAGTATATCTCCTCCATAAATTATAGCAATTCTATCTGATAGATAAAATGCATCTTCTTTATCATGAGTTATAAATATAGCTGTAATATTAAAAGCTTTTATCATCTCTTTTAATTCAGCTCTTAAGTGAGTTCTTAATTCTGTATCAATATTACTTAAAGGCTCATCTAAAAGTAAAATTTTTGCTTTATTGATTAAAGCTCTTGCTAGGGCAACTCGTTGTTGTTGTCCACCACTTAATTCATGAGGAAATTTATTTTCTTGCCCTTTTAGTTTTGTTTTTTTTAAAATTTCTTCTAAATCTTCTTTTGAAGCATCACTTCCAAAAGTTATATTTGAAGCAATTGTTAAGTGAGGTAAAAGAGCATAGTTTTGAAAAACAATAGCGATTTTTCTATTTTTTGGTTCAACATTTGTATCTTCAGAAAAAACTACTTTATTATCAATGATTATCTCTCCATTATCAGGAGTTTCAAGTCCAGATATCATTCGTAAAAGAGTAGTTTTACCGCTTCCACTTCTTCCTAAAATTGTAAAAATCTCACCTTCTTTTATAGATAGGTTTATTTTATTTGCAACACAAATATTTCCTTTACAGAATACTTTTCTTAAATTTTTTATTTGAACTATTTCATTCATTTTTTTCTTCTCACAAATTTAGAGTTTAATAATAAAACAGCAACAGCTGTTGTAAGTACAAGAACAAGAGATGGAAATCCTGTTTTATAAAGCATTTCATTACTTGCAAGTTCACTAATTCTAATAGCTAAAGTATCAAAATTAAAAGGTCTTAATATCAATGTAGCGGGTAATTCTTTTGCAATATCTATATAAAGAATTAAAAAACCACTTAATAAATAAGGTTTCATCAAAGGTAAATATACTTTTAAAATATTGCTAAATTCACTTTTCCCAAAAATTTTACTTGTATCATCAATACTACTATCAATTTTACTAAAACCATTTTCAACAGAACCAATACTTGAAGCGAAATACCTTGTTGTATAAGCAAATACTAAAAGTATAAAAGTTCCACCTAAAACAACATGGTTTAGTGTTTTATCGACAAAATTACTTATTACTAATAATCCAATACCAACAATAGCACCAGGAATTGAATATCCTAAAATTGATAATTTATGAGTAAAAACTCCAATTTTTGAAGGATAAAATCTAAGCATATATACTACAAAAAAAGATAATAAAATTATACAAATAGATGATATTAAGTTTAAAGTTAGTGTATTTGATAAATAATGAAAAGTTGTAAAATCAAGAGTATGAATATCTAAAATAAACCAATATATCAAAACAGCTGTTGGAATAAATAAAGTTGTAGTTGCGATTATAAAAGATATAAAAAATGCAATAAAATTGTATTTTCCTTTTAACTTTATTTTATTAGATTTTTTTTCACTAAAAGTTGAACTAGCAAATCTATATTTTTTTCTAATCAAACTTTCAGTCCATAAAATAGCAAATACAAAAATCAATAGTACTATTGCTACATTTATAGATTGGATAAAATCTCCATATCCGAACCAACTTTTAAATATTCCTATACTAAAAGTGTCTATACCAAAATATAAAACTGTTCCATAATCACTTAAAGTTTCAAGAATTGCTAGAAGACTTCCTGCAAAAATAGCTGGATAAGCAAGTGGAAGATATACAGTAAAAAAAGCTTTTATTGGATTTATTTTGTATAAAGAGATTAATTCTGTAACTGTTGAAGATATTGAAGCAAATGATACTCTTGCTAAAATATAAACATAAGGAAACATTCCAATTCCAAAAATGAATATTGCTCCATACATATTTAAAATATCAAGTCTTGCACTTGTACTTCCCACGATTTCAGATAAAATCCCTCTATATTCAAAAAAACCTACATAAGCATATCCTAAAATATATGTTGGATAAGCAAGAGGTAAAATAAAACAAATAGAGAAAAATTTACTACCAAAGTATTCAAACTTAGCACTTAAATAAGAAGTTGTTGTTCCGATGATTAAAACTAAAAAGAAAGTTCCTATAACTAAAATTGTAGTATTAGTTAAGTATTGACTCATTAATTTTCCAAATAGAAAATCAAAGTCAAACTCATTTGTTAGTATAAAATATATTAGAAGTGCTAGTATAGGTGAAGCAATGAATAGCCCAAAAAATGGAGCTACATAGTTTTTATATTTACTTATTTCCAATCTGCTTCCGTTGCTATTTCTACTGCTTTTTTAGTATATTTACCAACTTCATTTAGTGAAATTGGATCTTGCTTAAATGTTCCCCAAGATTGAACAATTTCAGAAGCCTTTGCATTTGGATTTACAGGAAATTCTTGGTTTGCTTCAGCAAAAACTTCTTGTGCTTCAACTGAACTTAGATATTCTATAAATTTAATAGCATTTTGTTTATTTGTTGCAAAGTTTGTAACACCAGCACCTGTAATATTCATATGAGTTCCAGTTGTTTTTTGTGCAGGGAAAAAGATTTTTAAACTTTTTGCAATTTCTTGATCTTTTTTATCTTTACTTATTAACATAACACCTAAATAATAAGTGTTTACAATAGCAATATCAGCGTCTCCAGCTCCAACAGCTATAATTTGATCTTTGTCTGCACCTTTTGGATTATGTGGCATGTTTTCAACTAATCCTTTTGCAAAAGCTAAAGCTTTTTCTTCTCCATAGTTTGCAATTATTGAAGCTAATAAAGATTTATTATAACCGCTTGTTGATGAACGTGTAACAATTTTATTTTTAAATTTTGGGTCAGCAAGACTTAAATAATCACTTAAATCATCTGGATTTACTTTTTTAGGATTGTATACAAAAACTCTTGCTCTTTGAGTGAGTGCAAACCAATTATTATCTGGATCTCTTAATTTTTCAGGTACATTTTCTGTTAATATTTTCGATTCAATTGGTTGAAGAAGATGTCTTTTTTTTGCTTGATATAAGTTTCCAATATCTGCAGTTATAAGTACATCAGCAGGAGTGTTTGCTCCTTCAATTGCCAGTTTTGCTACAAGTTCTTCTGCTTGAGCTGTTATTACATTTACTTTTATTCCTGTTTCTTGTTCAAATTTTTTATATATTATCTTGTCTGAATCATAATGTCTTTGAGAATAAACGTTAACTTCATTTGCTCCAAATAGAGAAGAAGCAAGTAAAATAGTGCTTAGTGTTAATTTTTTTATCATTTTAAACTCTTTATAAATATTTTGAATTTTGGTCGAATGATACACTTTCTAAACTTTGATAACTCTTAATACTAAGAATGATTATCAAATGTTGATAAACTTTATCATAAAGCATATTATTGCTATAATAACTAAATTAAAAATTAGGAAAAATAAATATGGTGCTGATGATTGATAACTATGATAGTTTTACATATAATATAGTTCAATATTGTTTAGAACTAGGGGCTGATTTAAAAGTAATTAGAAATGATGAATTAACTTTAGAAGAAATCGAAAAATTAAATCCTTCAAAAATTATAATTTCTCCAGGACCAGCAACTCCTAATGAAGCTGGTGTTTGTTTAGATGTTATAAAATATTTTGCGAATAAGAAACCAATATTTGGTATTTGTTTAGGACATCAAGCTATTGGACAAGTTTTTGGTGGAAAAGTTGTACGAGCAAAAAATATGATGCATGGTAAAACATCTTTAATAAAAGTTGTAAAAGATACAAAAATCTTTGAAGGATTACCTCAGGAATTTATTCAAACACGATATCACTCTTTAATAGTTGATAAAAATGATTTGCCTGAAGATATAATAGTTACTTCGTACAGTACAGATGATGATGAGATTATGTCTTTAGAGATAAAAGATAAACAAATTTATGGAGTACAGTTCCATCCTGAGTCAATTATGAGTGAACATGGTTACAAAATAATTGGAAATTTTTTAAAATTGTAGATAAATTATGATTTCAAAAAATAGATATACTCTTTACTTTTACACTTTTTTATTAGTAATTGTTTCTATTTTACTATTTAAAGTAGAATTGTCTCTAAGTATTTCGTATAAAGAAGCATTGAATGTTTTTATAAATAATTCAATGTTGACATTTATAACAAAAGCTTCTTTATATTTTTTTGGACAAAATGATATTGCTTTAAGATTGCCTTTTATCCTTTTTTATTTTTTTAGTGTTATTTTAATGTATGAAATAACTGAGAATTACTTCAAATACGAAAGTGATAGGCTCATTTCTATAATCATTTTTATGGTCTTGCCAGGAGTATTAAGTGCATCACTTTTAGTAAATAGTGCAATTATTGTAACTTTTTTTACTCTTTTATATATCTATTATTATCAAAAATATAATAAACATCTTTACATATTATTATTTGTTTGTCTTTTTATTGACAACTCTTTTGTAATTCTTTTTTTAGCACTTTTTTTCTTCTCTTTTAAAAATAAGGATAAAACTTTACTATATATTTCTGCAATACTTTTTGTATTGTCTTTATATATTTATGGTTTTCCTACTGATGGAAAACCAAGAGGATTTTTGATTGATACTGTTGCAATTTATGCAGCTATATTTTCCCCTGTACTTTTTATATATTTTATCTATACTATTTATAGAGCAGGAATAAAAAAAGACAGAAGTTTAAGTTGGTATATATCTATTACAGCTTTACTCATATCTATTATTTTTTCATTTAGACAAAAAATTTATATAGAAGATTTCGCTCCTTATGTTGTAATTGCCATTCCTTTAATGTTAAAAACTTTTTTACACTCATATAGAATTAGATTAGAACAATTTAGAAAAGTTCATAAGATTATGGCAATAATAATTATTGGAATGTTAGCTTTAAATGTTGTTTTTACATTTGTAAATAAACCTTTGTATCTAATTATTTCAGAACCAAAAAGACATTTTGTTTATCAATACCATTTTGCAAAGGAGTTAGCTTTTACTTTAAAAGAACAAAATATAGATGAAATTCTTTGTGATGATGAAGAGTTGCAACTTCGATTAAAATTTTATAATATAAATAAAGGTGAAAACTATTACTTGTCAACAAAAGAGTTTTTTAATTATGATGAGAAAATTAGTATAAAATATTACAACAAAGACCTTTTTGATGTTTATATAAAAGATTTAAAAAACCTGAAATGAAAAAGGCTTTTTCTTTATTAGAAATGGTATTAGTTGTCGTTTTAATTGGTTTATTGTATGTTTTATTTATTCCTAAAAAGCAAATAAATAAACTTGAAGAAGCAACAAATAGAATATCTATGTATTTATCTTATGCAAGATATCAAGCATTGATTGATGATAAATATTCAAATGAAGATTTATGGCATAAAAAAAGATGGACTATGAAATTTTTTAGATGTAGAGAAAATGAAGGTGGAGGAATTTACTTTTCTATTTATAGTGAAAAAAATGATACAGGACATCCAAATCAAAAGGAAAGTTTAAAAGATCCACTAACAAATAAATATATTCATAGTAATAATTTTTGTAAAGAGAATAATGAAAATAGTAAATATGCACTCTTAAGTAAAAATTTTGATATTGAAAAAGTAAATATTAGTTGCAATAATACAGATTCACTAGGACAAATATCTTTTGGAAATGATGGAAAAGTTTATTCAAAATTATCACATAAACCAAATGAAGCTTATGAATATGAGATAAACACGCCTTGTTTTATACAATTAACTTCAAAAAAACAAGAAAAAAAAGAGATAAAGATTTATCCAAAAACTGCATTTATAGAGTAAAAAACACAAATTCCAAAATTTAAGCTACATTTTAGCAAAGTACTCTTGACAAGAGAAGAAAAAGGTATTATAATTCCCGTCCAATTTGACAAGACGAAGTTCAAAATCAAGTTATGATCTTTAAAAGAAGAAGTTTAAGAAGAAGTAATCTTTGTAAACTAAATATGTTAATCAAACAAACAAAGAGAAAAAAAACAAGAAGTAAAACTCTTGTCTATTCAAAAAAACATGAGTGATAATTTTGTAATTTAAGTAATTATAAAATATGTCAGTTTCAAAACTACATAAAGATTAAAGAGATTTAATCAAAAAATTTATGGAGAGTTTGATCCTGGCTCAGAGTGAACGCTGGCGGCGTGCTTAACACATGCAAGTCGAACGAGAACGGATTATAGCTTGCTATAATTGTCAGCTAAGTGGCGCACGGGTGAGTAATGTATAGGTAATATGCCTCTTACTAAGGGATAACAATTGGAAACGATTGCTAATACCTTATATTCCTTTTTATCAAAAGATAAAAAGGGAAAGATTTATTGGTAAGAGATTAGCCTGTATTGTATCAGTTAGTTGGTGGGGTAATGGCCTACCAAGACGATGACGCATAACTGGTTTGAGAGGATGATCAGTCACACTGGAACTGAGACACGGTCCAGACTCCTACGGGAGGCAGCAGTGGGGAATATTGCACAATGGACGAAAGTCTGATGCAGCAACGCCGCGTGGAGGATGACACATTTCGGTGCGTAAACTCCTTTTATATAAGAAGATAATGACGGTATTATATGAATAAGCACCGGCTAACTCCGTGCCAGCAGCCGCGGTAATACGGAGGGTGCAAGCGTTACTCGGAATCACTGGGCGTAAAGAGCGTGTAGGCGGATTGATAAGTTTGAAGTGAAATCCTATAGCTTAACTATAGAACTGCTTTGAAAACTGTTAATCTAGAATGTGGGAGAGGTAGATGGAATTTCTGGTGTAGGGGTAAAATCCGTAGAGATCAGAAGGAATACCGATTGCGAAGGCGATCTACTGGAACAATATTGACGCTGAGACGCGAAAGCGTGGGGAGCAAACAGGATTAGATACCCTGGTAGTCCACGCCCTAAACGATGTACACTAGTTGTTGTGAGGCTCGACCTTGCAGTAATGCAGTTAACACATTAAGTGTACCGCCTGGGGAGTACGGTCGCAAGATTAAAACTCAAAGGAATAGACGGGGACCCGCACAAGCGGTGGAGCATGTGGTTTAATTCGACGATACACGAAGAACCTTACCTGGACTTGACATAGTAAGAATGATTTAGAGATAGATTAGTGTCTGCTTGCAGAAACTTGCATACAGGTGCTGCACGGCTGTCGTCAGCTCGTGTCGTGAGATGTTGGGTTAAGTCCCGCAACGAGCGCAACCCTCGTCCTTAGTTGCTAACAGTTCGGCTGAGAACTCTAAGGAGACTGCCTACGCAAGTAGGAGGAAGGTGAGGATGACGTCAAGTCATCATGGCCCTTACGTCCAGGGCTACACACGTGCTACAATGGGGTATACAAAGAGCAGCAATACGGTGACGTGGAGCAAATCTCAAAAATGCCTCCCAGTTCGGATTGTAGTCTGCAACTCGACTACATGAAGTTGGAATCGCTAGTAATCGTAGATCAGCTATGCTACGGTGAATACGTTCCCGGGTCTTGTACTCACCGCCCGTCACACCATGGGAGTTGAACTCATTCGAAGCGGGGATGCTAAAGTAGCTACCTTCCACAGTGGATTCAGCGACTGGGGTGAAGTCGTAACAAGGTAACCGTAGGAGAACCTGCGGTTGGATCACCTCCTTTCAGAGAAATACTTTAAGATTTGTTTCTTAAAGTATGAAAAAAAAAGATTGATTACATATTTAGTTTATAAAGATTATTTAGAACTAATAAGAAATGAATAGGTGAAGGGGCCTATAGCTCAGCTGGCTAGAGCGCTCGACTGATAATCGTGAGGTCTCAGGTTCAAGTCCTGATAGGCCCACCATGAATAATCTTAGAATCGGGTCCTAAAAGAATGAATATTTTTTTGGGTGATTTTGGGGAATTAGCTCAGCTGGGAGAGCGCCTGCTTTGCACGCAGGAGGTCAGCGGTTCGATCCCGCTATTCTCCACCATCTTATTAATAGATAAACTATAGAAGAAGAATAAATTCTAATATAAGTTTTATATAGAGATATATAAGATTTATATTAGAACTTATAAAAAGTAAGTTTCTAATGATATTTAAAAACATAATGTTAAAGTCTTTAATTTTTTCGTAAAGATTAAATAATAGATATAAAGAAGAGATTTTTTATAAATATTAAATAATTAAAACAAAAAAAATTTCATATCTTAAAAATGTTTATTATGAAAATAATAGATATAACATAGATAGAACACAACTAAATTATTAGATATATTGAAAAATGTACTTAATAAGATAGTAGCCAAAGAATATTATCAAACTAAAAGTATTAATTTACTTTTAAAAGGCAAATAACTCTTTCGAGTTATTTATTAATAAGCTATTAAGGGCTAATGGTGGATGCCTAGACTGTAAGAGGCGATGAAAGACGTATTAGGCTGCGATAAGCCTCGGGGAGCTGCCAAAGAGCTTTGATCCGGGGATTTCTGAATGGGGCAACCCAATATAATGAGAATTATATTACCCTACGGGGAGCGAACCTAGTGAAGTGAAACATCTCAGTAGCTAGAGGAAGAGAAATCAAACGAGATTCCCAAAGTAGCGGCGAGCGAAATGGGATTAGGACAAACCCAATGCTTGCATTGGGGGTTGTAGGACCATGATATGAGACTAAAGAGGATAGATGAAATACTTGGAAAAGTGTAGCATAGAAGGTGAAACTCCTGTAATTAAAATTCTCAATAGCTCTAATGGTATCCTGAGTAGGTCGGAACACGTGATATTTTGACTGAAGCCGGGGGGACCACCCTCCAATCCTAAATACTACTTACAGATCGATAGTGAACAAGTACCGTGAGGGAAAGGTGAAAAGTACTCCAGCGAGGAGAGTGAAATAGAACCTGAAACCATTAGCTTACAATCATTCAGAGCCCTATGATTTATCAGGGTGATGGACTGCCTTTTGCATAATGAGCCTGCGAGTTGTGGTATCTGGCAAGGTTAAGTCAAGTACGAAGCCGTAGCGAAAGCGAGTCTTAATAGGGCGAATTAGTCAGATGCTGCAGACCCGAAACGAAGTGATCTATCCATGAGCAGGTTGAAGCTGGTGTAAGAGCCAGTGGAGGACCGAACCCGCAGGCGTTGAAAAGTCTTGGGATGACTTGTGGATAGGGGTGAAAGGCCAATCAAACTTCGTGATAGCTGGTTCTCTCCGAAATATATTTAGGTATAGCCTTGTGTTGTAGCATATGGGGGTAGAGCACTGAATGGGCTAGGGCTGCTTACCGCGGTACCAAACCCTATCAAACTATGAATACTATATGTGGAATCACAGGAGTCAGGCGGTGGGTGATAAAATCAATCGTCGAGAGGGGAACAACCCAGACTAACAGCTAAGGTCCCTAAGTTACATCTAAGTGGAAAACGATGTGGAGTTACTGTGACAACCAGGAGGTTGGCTTAGAAGCAGCCATCCTTTAAAGAAAGCGTAACAGCTCACTGGTCTAGTGATTCTGCGCGGAAAATATAACGGGGCTAAGATGTACACCGAAGCTTTAGATTCAATTTTTAATTGAGTGGTAGGAGAGCGTTCTATTCAGCGTAGAAGATGTACCGGTAAGGAGCGTTGGAGCGGATAGAAGTGAGCATGCAGGCATGAGTAGCGATAATTGAGGTGAGAATCCTCAACGCCGAAAACCCAAGGTTTCCTACGCGATGCTCGTCATCGTAGGGTTAGTCGGGACCTAAGTCGAGTCCGAAAGGGGTAGACGATGGCAAATTGATTAATATTTCAATACCAACATATAAGCGCGATGTGGGGACGCATAGAGTTAATCGAGGTCACTGATGGAATAGTGGCTCGAAGGACGTAGGCTGTTAAGTAGGCAAATCCGCTTAACATTAGGCCGAGATCTTACAGGCTCTTGACACTCTTCGGAGGAGATGGAGAATCGATGATACTGTCGTGCCAAGAAAAGCCACTAAGTTTATTATATGTTGCCCGTACCGTAAACCGACACAGGTGGGTGGGATGAGTATTCTAAGGCGCGTGGAAGAACCCTGGTTAAGGAACTCTGCAAACTAGCACCGTATCTTCGGTATAAGGTGTGCCTACTTTTGTATATGAACTTGCTTCAAAAAGCGAAAGAGGTTGCAACAAAGAGTCCCTCCCGACTGTTTACCAAAAACACAGCACTTTGCTAACACGTAAGTGGATGTATAAGGTGTGACGCCTGCCCGGTGCTCGAAGGTTAACTGATGATGTCAGCGCAAGCGAAGCATTTGATTGAAGCCCGAGTAAACGGCGGCCGTAACTATAACGGTCCTAAGGTAGCGAAATTCCTTGTCGGTTAAATACCGACCTGCATGAATGGCGTAACGAGATGGGAGCTGTCTCAACCAGGGATCCAGTGAAATTGTAGTGGAGGTGAAAATTCCTCCTACCCGCGGAAAGACGGAAAGACCCCGTGCACCTTTACTACAGCTTGACACTGTAGCTTGGATATTCATGTGCAGGATAGGTGGGAGGCTATGATGACTAGACGCCAGTAGAGTCGGAGCCATCCTTGAGATACCACCCTTGAATATTTGAGTTACTAACTGCGTACAATTATCTTGTATCAGGACAATGTCTGGTGGGTAGTTTGACTGGGGCGGTCGCCTCCTAAAAAGTAACGGAGGCTTACAAAGGTTAGTTCAAAGCGGATGGAAATCGCTTGTTGAGTATAATGGCATAAACTAGCTTGACTGTGAGACATACAAGTCGAACAGAGACGAAAGTCGGTCATAGTGATCCGGTGGTTCTGTGTGGAAGGGCCATCGCTCAAAGGATAAAAGGTACGCCGGGGATAACAGGCTGATCTCCCCCAAGAGCTCACATCGACGGGGAGGTTTGGCACCTCGATGTCGGCTCATCGCATCCTGGGGCTGTAGTCGGTCCCAAGGGTATGGCTGTTCGCCATTTAAAGCGGTACGCGAGCTGGGTTCAGAACGTCGTGAGACAGTTCGGTCCCTATCTTCCGTGGGCGTAGGAAAGTTGAAGAGATTTGTCCCTAGTACGAGAGGACCGGGATGAACGTACCACTGGTGTACCAATTGTTCTGCCAAGAGCATCGTTGGGTAGCTACGTACGGATGTGATAAGAGCTGAAAGCATCTAAGCTCGAAGCCAACTCTAAGATTAACTTTCCCTGAAGTTCCCAGCAAGACTAGCTGGTTGATAGGCTGGATGTGTAAGCGTTGTAAGACGTTTAGCTGACCAGTACTAATAGAACGTTTGGCTTATTTTATACATTTCTTTGGTTTACTATCTTATTAAGTATTTTTACTTAATATGTGTTTGAAATTTTTTAGACTTTAACATTATCTTTTATTCACACTTAATCTTCGAGTTAAGTAATAAGATCAATTACTTCTTTATTTGCTTTTATTACTTAACTTGCTGGTGGTACTAGAGAAGAGGAAATACCCAGCTCCATTCCGAACCTGGAAGTCAAGCTCTTCATCGCCGATAATACTGCAGGGTCCCCTTGTGGAAACGTAGGTCATCGCCAGCTCTTTAAGTTTTTTCTCAAAGCCTTTCCTAAGTTAGTACTTCCTTACTACCTTTGGTGAGGCTTTTTTTTTAGCCCTTCCCTCTTTATTCTATTTTTTTATTGTCTTATATTCTTATTTAGTTGTTCTTTATCGTATTTGTTCATATTCCTTTATTTATTCAAGTTTTAATTTGCTTTTTATTGATATTAATCAATGATAATAAGTATTAATTCTATTAAAATAATAGAAATTCATAAGATTAGGATTTAAATGAGATTTATACTTAAAATACTTAAAGATTTTCCAGCTTATTTATGGAGTGGCTGGGGTTCATTAGCTTCAATATTTTTATTTTTAGCTTTATGGGATTTAGGAAATCAACTTTATGGAAATTTAGTTTTACCAAGTCCAAAAGATACATTTACAACTCTATTTTCAATTTTAACAGATGATTCAACTATTGAAAATGTTTTAATTACAATAAAAAGAGCTTTTTTAGGTTTTGGTATATCTTTAGTTATTGGATCAATTTTAGGTTTAGTAGCAGGACTTTTTGTAACAGCTTCAATTATGAGTAGACCAATAGTAACAATATTAGTTGGAATGCCACCTATTGCTTGGATTGTATTAGCCATGATTTGGTTTGGTATGAGTGATATGACGGTTGTTTTTACTGTTATTATTGCCTCTTTTCCTATTATATTTGTAGGAGCTTTACAAGGGACAAGAACAATAGAAGGTGACTTAAAACAAATGGCTGATAGTTTTCATTTACCTTTTAAAATGAAAATATTTGATTTATATTTACCTCACATATTTTCTTATATTTTTCCTGCATATATCAGTGCTTTAGGAATGTCTTGGAAAATTGTTGTTATGGCTGAACTTTTATCAAGTAGCAATGGAATTGGTGCAAGTTTAGCAATAGCAAGAAGTCAACTTGATACGCCGGTTGCTTTAGCTTTAGTTGTGATTATGATAGGAAGTTTACTTTTTATTGAATATTTGATTTTTGAACCAATAAAAAGAGAGGTTGAAGCATGGAGAAATTAGAAGAATTAATTTTAGAAAATGTCTCTTTTTCTTTTGGATTTAAAAAGATATTAAAAGATATAAGTTTCAAATTAAAAAAAGGAGAAGTTGTTTCTATTGTTGGTCCTAGTGGTGGAGGCAAAACAACATTACTTCATCTTTGTGCAAAGTTATTAATACTTGAAGAAGGAAAAATAAAAAATAGTTTTAAATCATCGTCTTTTGCTTTTCAAGAATCTAGGCTTTTACCTTGGAAAAATGTACTTGATAATATTAGTTTAGGATTAAAAGCAAATGGTATAAAAAATGACGAAAGAATAAAACTAGCAAAAGATATATCTTTAAAATTTAGTTTAAATGAAGATGATTTTTATAAATTCCCAAAAGATTTAAGTGGTGGAATGAAACAAAGAGTATCTTTTGCAAGAGCATTAGTTTTAAAACCATCGCTATTATTTTTAGATGAGCCTTTTTCTGCACTTGATATTGGTTTAAAAAGAGAACTTCAAAATTTACTTATAAATACAATAGAAGATGAAAAATTAAGTATTTTATTTATAACTCATGATTTGATGGAAGCTGTAAAGTTAAGTGATGAGATTTTAGTTTTAAAAGCTTATCCTGTTGGGCATATAGTAAAAAGTTTTAAAATTTCTAGACCAAGAAAACAAAGAGATGATATTTTTGTATATGAACAAACTGCAAAATTATTAAGTGATGAAAGTATTATAAAAACTTTTGAATTGGAGTTAAAATGACAGAATCAAAAAAAGAATATGCACAAAAGCATTATTTATTTTATCCAAAAGGTGATGTTCCAATATATTTAGCTTATGGATTTCGACCTATATTTTTATTGCTTGCTCCTTATATAGTAATTTCTATTATTTTGTGGGCATTTACTTTTAGTGGAATAATAAATTTGCCAATAAAAAATCTTTTAAATTGGCATATGTATGAGATGATTTTTGGTGTAGGAATTGCTGGAGTAATTGCATTCTTTTTAACTGGAGTTCCTGAAATGTTTGTAGGAACTATACCAATTGTCGGAAGAAAACTATTTTTTATTGTTGCTTTATGGCTTATATGTAGAATTAGTTTTTGGTTTATAGATTTTTTTGGAGTTTATTTTGTAGGTTTTTTAAATATAAGTTTAACTATTTGGATAATAGCTCTTGTGATAAAACCAATATTTCAAGATAAAAATAAAAGGCATATATCTTTAGCTTTTGCACTTTTTGCTATTTTATTTATACAAATACTATTTTTTTTAAGTATTGCTGATATTTTAGCTATTGATGCTTATTCTATTTTACTTTTATCAATAGGATTTTTTATAGTTTTAATATTTTTGGCTCTAAGAAGAATAACTATGGAATCTATAAATGAGTTACTTGAAACACAAAATATTGATGAAACTTTTTATTCAAAAGCTCCAAGATATAATCTTGCAATTTTTTGTTTGATTATTTATACAATAATTGAGTTTTTATTTCCAAATAATTCAACACTTGCATATCTTGCTCTTGCTTGTTTTGCTTCAATTTTAAATATTTTAAATGATTTTATTTTAAAAGATAACAATATTTTGTTTAAACCTTTTATTATTTATCTGATGAGCATTTTTATAATAACTGCTTTTGGATATCTATTTTTAGCTTATGATTATTTAAATGATGAAATATATGGAATAAATCACTTTAGACATTTTTTAACAACTGGAACTTTTGGTTTGGTTTTTTATATTGTGATGATAATTATTTCAACTATTCACACTGGAAGAAAAATATTTACAAATATTTGGTTAAATCTTGGAGTTATTTTAATAATTATTGCAACACTTATTAGAAGTTTAATTCCATTTTATGAAGAGTATTTAATACAAGCTTACATTTTATCTTCAATTCTTTGGGCTTTTGCTTTTATTATTTATATGAAGATATTTTTTCCATTTTTACTTTCAAAAAGAGCAGATGGAATAAAAGGTTAATTTTATAAAGGAGTATAAAAATGAAAATTTTTTTAATTTGTTTTATTTTTTTAAGTTCACTTTTTGCAAAGGATGAAAATAAAATAGTTGTTGCTGGACCAATTGCAACAGTTTCTCATCCAATCTTTCATATGATTCAAAATGATGCATTAAAAGATTTAGGTAAAAAAATAGAGTTTAGACTTTGGAATAATCCTGATGAGTTAAGAGCAATTATTTTAAAAGGTGATGCAGATTTTATAGCACTTCCTACAAATGTAGCTTCTAATTTATATAATAAAGGTGTGAATTTAAAACTTTTAAATGTTTCTGTTTGGGGAATTTTGCAGATGATTAGTAGAGATCCTAATTTAAAAACTATAAAAGATTTTAAAGACAAAGAGATTGTTATTCCTTTTCGTGCAGATATGCCTGATATTGTTTTTCAAGAGTTGGTTAAAAAGAGTGGTTTAAATCCTAAAAAAGATTTTAAAATCCAATATGTAGCAAATCCAGTTGATGCAATGCAAATGCTTATTTTAAGAAGAGTTGACCATGCACTTTTAGCTGAACCTGCTGTTTCAATAGCTTTGAGAAAAACAAAATCATTTCCTGTAAAACTTGTAGCACCAGAACTTTATAGAAGTGTCAATTTGCAAGAAGAGTGGGAAAAATTATTTAATGTAGAAGCAAAAATCCCACAAGCTGGACTAGCTTATATTGGGGATACAAAAGGTAAAGAAGAGTTAATAAATAAATTTTTGATTGAGTATGAAAAATCTCTTTTATGGTATAAACAAAATCCAAAAGAAGCCGCAACTTTAGTAGTAAAAAATCTTCCAATGCTTGATGCTGAAGGACTTGCTGATTCAATAGAACATGTAGTTTTTGAAAATATAAAAGCCCAAGATGCAATAAATGATTTAGAATTTTTCTTTGGAATTTTAAAAGAGAATGATGCAAAATTAATTGGAGGAAAATTACCAAATAAAGAGTTGTATTACAAATAGCTTAATAAAAAGTATTGATTCTAGTCAATGAGTTTATGGTTTAATTATATTATGATACTCGTTATTATTATAATTAAAAAGGAAAAACATGAAAAGAATTTTTTTATCAAGCACTCTTGCTATGAGTTTAGTAACAACTGGATTTGGACAAACAAAATTAGATGAAGTTTTTATTACAACTGCAACAAAAACTGAAAAAAATATAGATGGAGTTAGTGCATCGGTTGTTGTTATCACAAAAGAAGATATTGAAAAAATTTCAGCAACTACATTAAAAGATATATTAGACAAAGTTCCTTCAATAAATGCTCAATTTGGAAGATTTCCACATGCAAGTGCTTTATCAAAAGGTGCAATTTCAATAAGAGGTGTTGGACCTAATGGAACTTTAATATTGCTTGATGGAAAAAGATTAAGTGGAGAAACAGAACAACCTTATGAAATGAGTCGAATACCAGCTTCGATAATTGAAAGAATAGAAATAGTTAAAGGTTCTATGAGTACATTATATGGAAGTGATGCCATTGGAGGAGTAATTAATATAATTACAAAAAAAAGTATCGATACAAACAGTACAACTTTAGATGTGAAATATGGAGCAAATTCGCACTCACAAGCAAGAGAAAAAAATGCAAATTTCTCAACTTTTGGAAATATTGATGGTTTTAAGTATAAAGTTTTTGCTTCAACTATAGATACATCATCTTATAAAATAAATAAAGATTACACCCAAAAAGTTATCAATCCAAATACGGGAGCAACAATTCCATCAATGATGAATCCTCAAAGTGGTAAAAGTGGAGTTTTAGGTGTAACTTATGGTGATGATTCAACTGTAAATAATGCAGGTATCTCTTTAGAAAAGAATGTTACAGATAATCTTACATTAGGAGTAGATTTAAATTATTTCAAAGAAGATAGAGAAGGTTCTTATTTAGGTTCTTCTCAAGCAACTGGTTTACCAGGTATAGTTTTAAATACTCCTGTTAATTCTAAAGATGATAATAGAAGAGTTGATGTTTCAACTTTTGCAAAATATTATGTAAATGATGATTTAACAACTACTTTAAAACTTTATGAATCATATTATAAAAAAAGAAATGAAACAACTCCTTCAAATTTTGCAGCTCCAGTAAATAAAAAATTTAGTGCAAATGTAAAAATTGATGATATTGAATCAATTACAACTTATGCTTTAAATGATGTAAATCTTTTAACTTTTGGGCTTGATTATAGAAAAGAGACAAGAGATAGTGCAGCAATTAATCCAGATCCACAATCAAGTGATTTTATAAAAAAGAATATAGAGTATAAATCTGTATATTTACAAGATGAAATAGAATTGACAGATACTTTAAATGCAATAATTGGAACAAGATATGATGACATCTCAAATGCTGATTCAAAAACAACTTTTCAAGCAGGAGTTGTACAAAAACTAGGTGAAAATACAAGAATAAGAGCAAATTATGCTCAAGGTTATAGAGCACCAGATATTGCAGAATTATTTGTTGTTGCACCACTTTATAAAGATGGAAAAAGATATGGTTCTGAGGTTGTAAATAATTTTAAAACTTCTGCTTATGATTTAAAACCAGAAAAATCAGATACTTTTGAACTTGCTCTTGCTAATAATTTTGAAAACTTTAATTCTGAAATTGTTTTATTCAAAACTATAATTAAAGATAAAATAGAATCAGTTGCTTATGGAACAGGAGGAAGTAAGTATTATACTTCTGAAAATTTAGATAAAGTTGATATAAATGGAGTTGAAGTAAATCTGGATTACAAATTTACTGAAAGTTTTGATACACAATTTAATCTTACATACTTAGATACAGAAGATAAAAATACAAATAAAGAACTTACATATACTCCAAATTTAAGTGCATCTTTGAATCTAAATTATAAATTGTTAGATGATTTAACTTCGAATATTGCACTTAGATATATTGGAAAACAATATGAAGATCAAGCAAATGATAATAAACTAGATGATTATACATTGGTTGATTTAGGCTTAAATTATAATATAAATAAAATTACGTCTATTTATGGTGGAGTTGATAATATTTTTGATAAAAAAGTTGATGAAAGAGTAAATATAAATGTTGGAACATATTATTTTGCTGGGGTTAAAGTTAGCTTTTAATATTTAGAATTTTTGCATTAAAATTTATTTTTAATGCAAAATTCAATATTTATATTTTTTGTAAAAACTTATAGTTAATATAAGTCCTAAAGTTGCAATACCTGCTCCAACTAAAGATGGATAATTAAAAGAAAGACCAAATATAAGTGGAATTCCTCCCACGAAAGCACCAATAGAATTTGCAACATTAAATGATGCTTGTACAAAAGCAGCACCTAACATTTCAGAATGTTTTGCATTTTTTAGCATAATCATACTAATAGGTGTTCCCATTGACATAGATAAAACACCACAAATAAATGTAAGAATTATAGAAATTATTTTATTCTCTGAAAATAAAAAAACGAAAACTAAGAAAATTATCATCAAAAAAAGTATAGTAATTATAACTTTTACAGGATCTTTTTTATCGGAAAAATATCCACCCATAATATTTCCTACAACCATTCCTGCTCCTGCAACTATCATCAAATAAGATACCGTTGAAGGATCAAATTTTGAAACATGAATTAAAAGTGGAGCAATATAACTAAACCATGCAAAAAGTCCACCAAAACCTATAATAACGATTGATAAAATATGCCAAGCTTTTATAGTTTTAAAAAACTCTATCTCTTCTTTAAATGTAACACTTTTTAAAGACTTTAGTTTTGGCATCCAAAGGTATAAAAAAGTTATCGTTAAAAGACCTAATAAAGAGACAATTCCAAACGCATATCTCCAATGTAAATGATGACCAATATATGTAACCAAAGGAACCATAGCAAGATTTGCAACTGTAAGTCCAGTAAACATAGATGCTATTGCTTGGGCAGCTTTTCCTTCTTTTGCAAGTTTAGCTGCAACAACAGTTCCTACACCAAAAAATGCACCATGTGGAAGACCTGCAAAAAATCTCGACATCAAAAGTGTATTATAATCAGGTGCAATAATTGAAAGTGCATTAAAAAATGTAAATAAAATCATAAATGTTATTAAAACATATTTAGGAGGAAATTTTGCACTAAGTGCAACTAAAATTGGAGCTCCTACTACAACTCCAAGAGCATATGCAGATATTAAATGTCCTGCAACTGGAATTGAAATTGCTAAATCATTTGCAACATCAGGAAGTAATCCCATAATTACAAACTCTGTTGTTCCTATACCTAATCCACCTAAGGCAAGGGGAAATAATTGTTTAGTCATATTGTGCCTTAAAATTTTTTTTGAATTTTAGTAAAAAAAGTTTATTACTAACTTAAAATAAAGTATTTAAATATCAATGAATCCATGATTCTATTTTTGAAGCAAAAAGTACTGGAGATTCAATCATCGGATAATGACCTGCTTCTTTAAATTCTACTATTTCAACATCATCAAATTGCTCAAAATATTTTTTTACTTCTGCTGAAGAAAAAACAGGAAAATCATAGCTTCCTGTAATGATTTTTATAGGAATATTTAAACTAATTTGAGTATTTGAAGTACTTAAAAAGTTTTCATTTAAGTACATACTCATATAACCTAATCTTGCCTCAAGTATAGAACAATCATAGGCTAATTTTATTCTATAATCTTTCCAAGTTTGATTATATCTTTGACTAGATTGTTCAACAATTTCTTCTATTTTTCCACTATTTTTTTTCATTTGTGATAATAAATTTTCTTTTGCTTTTGATGTACTTTTTACTCCTAAGAAGCTAATTGGTGTTATTAAAATAAGTTTATTTATTCTTTTATCTTCAAAAGCTATATGTTGAGCTATCATAGTTGACATAGAGTGTGCAACTAATGTATATTTTTCAATTTTAAGATGAGAAATTAGATTTATTACATCATTTGTAGATTCTTTTAAATTATATTCACCTAATATATTTTTTGATAATCCATAACCTCTTAAATCAACCATAAAATAAATAAAATCATTTTTATTTAGATATGGAATACAAGCTTCATAATTAGTACAATCTCCCATTAATTCATGCAAAAAAATAATTGCATTTTCACCTTGACCAATTTTTTTGTATTCTAGTATTTCCATTAATATCCTTTTTAACTAAGCGATTTTAGTAAAATATGACTAAGAATTTGATAATTAATCAAATAAAGGAATTTTTAAATATTTTTAGATATAATCCAACACTTTTTTAGAAAACTCACAGGTTTCCTAGAATGGTAGTATCGTTTCAAAAATATTTTGAAGTACACGAGAAGCATGAGTGGGGCTATAACTACTCAAACCAAATTTTAAAAAGGAAAGAAATGCCTACAATCAATCAGCTTGTAAGAAAAGAGCGAAAAAAGGTGATCGATAAATCAAAATCACCAGCTTTAAAAAAATGTCCACAAAGAAGAGGTGTGTGTACAAGAGTATATACAACAACTCCTAAAAAACCTAACTCGGCTTTAAGAAAAGTTGCAAAAGTTAGATTAACAACAGGATTTGAAGTTATTTCATATATTGGTGGAGAAGGGCATAACCTTCAAGAACACTCTATCGTATTAGTTAGAGGTGGAAGAGTAAAAGATTTACCTGGGGTTAAATACCACATTGTTAGAGGTGCTTTAGATACAGCTGGTGTAAATAACAGAACAGTTTCTAGATCTAAATATGGTACTAAAAGACCAAAAGCAGCGAAAAAATAAGTAGAAGGATAGAAAGATGAGAAGAAGAAAAGCTCCAGTTAGAGAAATTATGGCTGATCCTATCTACAATAGTAAAGTGATCACAAAATTTGTTAATGCAATTATGTTAGATGGTAAAAAATCTGTTGCTGAAAAAATCCTTTATGGTGCTATTGCAAACTTAGATGCAAGAGGTGAAGAAAAAGGTTTTGATTTATTCGAAAGAGCAATTGAAAATGTTAAACCATTATTAGAAGTTAGATCAAGAAGAGTTGGTGGGGCAACTTACCAAGTTCCAGTTGAAGTAAGAGCTGTTAGAAGACAAACTTTAGCTTTAAGATGGTTAATTGATGCTTCAAGAAAAAGAAATGAAAGAACAATGGTAGAAAGATTAGCTAATGAGTTATTCGAAGCTGCAAATGAAAGAGGAGCATCTTTTAAGAAAAAAGAAGATGTACATAGAATGGCAGAAGCTAATAAAGCATTTGCACACTACAGATGGTAGGATAAAATTATGGCTAGAAAAATACCACTACACAGAGTTAGAAATATCGGTATTGCTGCACACATTGATGCAGGAAAAACTACAACAACTGAAAGAATTTTATTCTATACAGGTGTTTCACACAAAATTGGTGAGGTTCATGAAGGTGCCGCAACAATGGACTGGATGGAACAAGAGCAAGAAAGAGGTATTACAATTACTTCTGCTGCTACAACTTGTCACTGGAATCACCCAAAAACAAATGAGCAATTACAAGTAAATATTATTGACACTCCAGGTCACGTTGACTTTACAATTGAAGTTGAAAGATCTATGAGAGTTCTTGATGGTGCTGTTGCTGTATTTTGTTCAGTTGGTGGGGTTCAACCACAATCTGAAACTGTTTGGAGACAAGCAAACAAATATGGTGTTCCAAGAATTATTTATGTAAATAAAATGGATAGAACAGGAGCAAATTTCTTTAATGTTGAAGCACAAGTTAGAGATAGATTAAAAGCAAATCCAGTTCCAATTCAAGTTCCAATTGGTGCAGAAGAAAACTTTAGAGGTATGGTTGATTTAATTAAAATGAAAGCATATACTTATAATCTTGATGCACAAGCTGGTGAAATGTATAAAATCGAAGATATTCCAGCAGATTTAGAAGATGTTGTTGCTGAATATAGAGAAAAACTTATTGAAGCAGCTGCTGAATCAAGCGAAGAGTTAATGGAAAAATACCTTGAAGGTACAGAATTAACTGAAGATGAAATCGTTGCAGGTCTTAAAAAAAGATGTTTAGCAATGGAAATTACTCCAATGGTATGTGGAACTTCATTTAAAAATAAAGGGGTTCAACCTTTACTTGATGCTGTTGCTATGTATTTACCAGCACCTACTGAAGTTGCTGATATCAAAGGTGAAACTCAAGATGGTGATGCAATTATCGTTCCTTCAACTGATAAAGGTGAAGTTGCAGCATTAGCATTCAAAATCATGACTGACCCATTTGTTGGACAATTAACATTTACAAGAGTTTATAGAGGAGTTTTAGAATCTGGAACTTATGTATTAAACTCAACTAAAATGAAAAAAGAGAGAATCGGAAGATTACTTAAAATGCACGCAAACTCTAGAGAAGAGATTAAAGAGCTTTATGCTGGAGAAATTGGTGCAGTTGTTGGTCTTAAAGATACAATCACAGGAGATACACTAGCAAGTGAAAAAGATCCTGTTATCTTAGAAAGAATGGATTTCCCGGATCCAGTTATTTCTGTTGCAGTAGAACCAAAAACAAAAGCTGACCAAGAAAAAATGGGTATTGCTTTAGGAAAACTTGCAGAAGAAGATCCATCATTTAGAGTAAATACTGATGAAGAGTCAGGACAAACAATTATTTCTGGAATGGGTGAATTACACTTAGAAATTCTTGTAGATAGAATGAAAAGAGAGTTTAAAGTAGAAGCTGAAGTAGGTGCTCCACAAGTTGCTTATAGAGAAACTATCAGAAATGCTGTTAAACAAGAGTATAAATATGCAAAACAATCTGGTGGTAAAGGTCAATATGGACATGTTTATTTAGAAATTAAACCATTACCTTCTGGAAGTGAGCCAAACTTTAAATTTAACAACGAAATCAAAGGTGGGGTTGTACCAAAAGAGTATATTCCAGCTGTTGAAAAAGGTTGTGCAGAAGCAATGTTAGGTGGAATTTTAGCTGGATATCCAATGGTTGATATCGAAGTTACATTATATGATGGTTCTTACCACGATGTTGACTCATCTGAGATGGCATTTAAACTTGCTGCTTCTATGGGATTTAAACAAGGTTGTAGAAGTGCAGCTGCTGGTGCAGTTATTCTTGAGCCAATTATGAAAGTTGAAATTGAAACTCCTGAAGATTATATGGGAGACGTAATTGGTGATTGTAATAAAAGAAGAGGACAAGTTCAATCTATGGATGATAGAGCAGGTATCAAACTTGTTACTGCAATGATTCCATTATCTGAAATGTTTGGATATTCAACAGATTTAAGATCAATGTCTCAAGGTAGAGCAACATACTCTATGATTTTTGATGCATACCAAGAAGTTCCAAGAAATGTTTCTGAAGAGATTATGAAAAAAAGAAATGGATAATTTCTAAATTTTCTTTTTATAAAGGGATATGCTTTGCATATCCCTTTTTTTTATTTTAAATATTAGAAAAATATTTCATTTTGTAATATTTTTTTGATATTTACTAAATAATTGCTAAAATATATAAAATGAATATTTGAAATATTTTTTATAATAAGATAAAATAGAATAAATTTATAAAAATGAGTTAAATTTGAGAGTTGAAAAAAATTTCGAATTATTGAAAAACATAAATAGTGTGGGAATTATATTAAGACCTGAAAGTCCAGAATTAAAAGATATTTATCAAAATATAAAAGATTTATTTAATAAAGCAAATATAGATACTCTTTTAGAAAAAGAATCTGCAAAAATGATAGATTTAGATGGATTTGAATTTGATGATATTTGCAAAAAAGTAGATTTTTTGATATCTGTTGGTGGAGATGGAACTTTATTAGGAGTAGTAAGAAAATCTTTTAAATATAATCTTCCAATTTTAGGAATAAATCTTGGTACTTTAGGTTTTTTGACAGATATTTCTATGAATCAGTTAGAAAATTTTATAGTAGATTTAAAAAAAGATATTTATAAAATTAATACAAGAATGATGATTGAAGGCTGTATTAATAAAAATAGTTTTGTTGCATTTAATGATATAGTAATTTCAAGAAAGTCAATTTCTTCTATGATAAAAATAAGAGGAAAAATTGATGGAAAATCTTTTAATACTTATTATGGTGATGGAGTTATAGTTTCTACTCCAACAGGTTCAACAGCATATAATTTATCTGTTGGAGGTCCAATAGTTTACCCTTTAACTGAAGCATTTATCATTACTCCAATAGCACCTCACTCTTTAACTCAAAGACCGATTGTTATGCCAGCTGATTTTGAAATTGAGTTTAAAATAGTTGACAATCAAGGTGCAGTTGTAATAGTAGATGGACAAGAAATTTTTGAAATTGAAGAAAATCAATCTGTAAAAATAAAAATTGCGCAAAAAAAAGTAAAAATGTTACATAGAATTCAAAGAAACTATTTTGAAGTTTTAAGTGAAAAATTAAGATGGGGAAATTAAAAATTGATTACTAGAGTTTATTTAAAAAATTGTTTATCATTTGATGAAGTTGATTTAGAGTTTAAATCAGGATTAAATATATTTACAGGACCTAGTGGTGCAGGTAAATCTATATTAATGCAAGAGATTTTATCTTTATTTGCATTAACAGAAGTAAAAGCAGATATTGGTGAAGTTAATTTAAATAATTCAAAAATTTGTGACGAGATTTATGATATATCTTTTGAAGAAGATATTGTTATTAAAAGTATAAAAAAAGATAAAACTAGATATTTTTTAAATAATCAAACTATTTCAAAAAAGAATCTTTATGATTTTTCTACAAAACTGATAAAACACTTAAATTTAAGAGATACTTCAGAATTTGATAGTGTAAAACTTGTTGGATTTTTGGATAGATTATGTGCTGAGAAAAATAGTAATTTTATTCAAATAAAAAATAGTTTTGATAACTTATATAAAGATTTTATTCAAACAAAAAAAGAGTTAGATAAAATCATAGAAGATGAAACAAAACTTGAAGATTTAAAAGAGTTTGTGAAATTTGAAATTGATAAAATCGAACAGATAAATCCAAAAATTGATGAATATGAAGAATTAAATGAAATAAAAAAGAGATTAGCAAAAAAAGAAAAAATTGAAGTTGCAATTAACAAAGCCTCAGGAATTTTAGAGTTTAATCAAAGTGTTAATAACGTTTTAGAATTGATGGAAGTTGATTCTTCATTTTTTGATGAAACTATGAATGAGTTAAATAATATCTTTGAAAAGTTTAATGATAGTTTGATTGAATTAGATGATATTAATATAGAAAATGTTTTAGATAGAATTGAAAAACTTTCATCATTACAAAAAAGATTTGGCTCTATTAAAGAGTGTTTAGAATATAAAGAACAAAAAATAAAAGAGTTACAATCATATGAAAATATCTCTTTTCAAAAAGAAAATTTAGAAAAAAAATACGAAAATTTACAAAAAGAAATAAAAGAGTTATCTCAAAAGATTTCAACTTTTAGAAAAGAAAATAGCAAAATCTTAGAAGAAAAAATCAATCAATATTTGCAATTTTTATATTTAAGTAATGCAAAAATCATTTTTGAAGAAAAAAACCTTGATTCAACAGGAATTGATGAAATCAAATTTCAACTAAATCATGTTGCACTTGAAACTATTAGTTCAGGAGAATATAATAGATTAAGATTAGCTCTTTTAACTTCGATGAGCGAGTTAGATATTGGTGAAAATGGTATTTTATTTTTAGATGAAATAGATGCAAATTTAAGTGGAAAAGAGAGTGAAGCAATAGCAAAAGTTTTAGTCAAATTAAGCTCTTCATATCAAATTTTTGCTATTTCTCATCAAACTCAATTAACTTCAAGTGCGAACCAACATTTCTTAGTTGATAAACAAAATGGAAAATCTAGTGTAAAATTATTAAACAAAGAAGAGAAGATAAATGAAATAGCAAGAATGATAAGTGGTGAAAAGGTTACATCTGAAGCTTTAGAATTTGCAAAAAATCTATTAAATAATTAAATTAAAGTTATTCTACTATAATAAGAACTTATAAACATCATATGGGAGAGATATATGTTAACGAATTTAACTATAAAAGCTAAGATTTTAATTCTTTCTTTGATTGTTATTATTGTTGTAACTGTTTCAATTACTATTGACTCAATTATTTCAATAAAAAATCTTTCAGGAAAAAATATTGAAAATTATAAAAAAGAGGCATACTTAAAAAAAGAAGTAGAACTTAAAAATTATGTGACATTAGCATATAAAATAGTAGAAATCTATTATAACAAAGTAGATGCAGATAAATCTAATGAAAAAGAGATACAACAACAAGCACTTAAAGCAATTGCTGATTTAAAATATGCAAATAATGACTATTTTTGGATAAATGATTCAAGTCCTAAAATGATTATGCATCCAATAAATGCTGCTTTAAATGGCAAAGATTTATCTAGTTATGCGGATCCATATGGCAAAAAGCTATTTATCGAAATGGCAAAAATTTCAACGGAAAATAAATCAGGTGGTTTAGTAAAATATTGGTGGGATAAACCAAATAAGAAAAATGACCCAAAAGAGAAATTTTCTTATGTTCAAAAATTTGAGCCTTGGGATTGGATTATTGGAACTGGAGCTTATGTTGATGATGTAGAAACTGAAGTTTCCTTAATGAAAGATATAGTAAACAAAGAGATAGAAAATATTATTTTTAATCTTTTAGTATTTTCACTTTTTCTAGCAGTAATCTTTATTATTATGTACAACTATTTTGTAAATCAAGCAATTATCAAACCACTTACAAATATTAATGAAGCAATAGTTGATATGACTGATGGAAAAGGAAATGCAGACCATATTGATAAAAAATCAAATGACGAAATAGGTAAATTAACAGATAGCTTTAATAACTATATCAAAAAATTAAAATCAGGATATATGGAAGATGCAAAAGTTATTGAAAATGTTGATGAAGTTATTGAAAAAGTAATAAATGGTTTTTATGTTTATAAAGTTGAAACTGAATCTTCAAATCCACAAATAGAAAAATTAAGAAATTCTATTAACTCAATGATTGAAAAAACAAATCAAAACTTATTAGGGTTAAATAATATTCTGATTGATTATGGAAGCTCAAATTTCTCATTAAATGATTCAAAAATTGATACATCAAAAGTTGGAGGAATAGTTTCTTCTTTAGTAGCAAGTACACAATTAATAGGTGCTTCTGTATCAGAATTTTTGTCAATGATTGTAAATAGTGGTAAAAAATTAAATGAAGATACAGAAATTTTATCAAGTTCAGCAGGTAAATTATCTGATTCAGCTAGTACTCAAGCAGCTTCTTTAGAAGAAACAGCAGCTGCAATTGAAGAGATTACTTCAATTGTAAAATCAACTGTACAAAAAACTAAAACTATGTCTTCTTTGGCAGAACAATTACAACTTTCTTCAAAAGATGGCGAACTTTTAGCTTCTAAAACAAATAAAGCAATGGATGATATAGATAATCAAGTAAATTCTATTAATGAAGCAATTAGTGTAATTGATCAAATAGCATTTCAAACTAATATTCTTTCACTTAATGCCGCTGTTGAAGCAGCAACTGCTGGAGAAGCAGGAAAAGGATTTGCCGTTGTTGCTCAAGAAGTTAGAAACCTTGCAAGTAGAAGTGCAGAAGCTGCAAAAGAGATAAAAAATATAGTTGAAATTGCAACTTCTAAAGCAAATGAAGGAAAAGCAATTGCGAATGAGATGATAAATGGATACACTATTTTAAATAGTAAAATTAATGAGACAATAAATCTAATTGAAGATGTATCAAAAGGAAGTAAAGAAGAAGAAAAAGGTATCTTACAAATAAATGATACAATTAATGCCTTAGATAAAGCTACACAATCAAATGCTAGTTCAGCAATTGATATTAGTAGATTAGCAAACGATGTGTCGAATCTATCTAAAAATTTATTAAAAATTGCAGATAGAGCTAAATTTAATAAAATAAATCAAAAAGAGATAGAAGACATTGATTTAGTATTTACTGTTTCAAAATTAAAAAATGATCATATTAAATTTAAATTGTTAAATTTAAGTAAAATTGCAACAACAAAAACTGCTTGGAGTGTTACTAAACCAACAGAGTGTGATTTAGGTAAATGGTTAATAGAACAAGAAAAAAATGCTAAACATTTTACAAAAACACAAAATTGGAAAGACTTAAAAGCTAACCATGAAATAGTACATAATAGCATTCAAGAATATATAAATGAAGAGTGCAAAGATAATTCAAATAATGAAGTATTAAACTCTTTATCTCATAAAATGGATAATGCAATATTTGAGGTATTTAAAGGATTAGATCAACTAAAAAAAGATAATATATTTGAAGCTAAAGTTGAAAAAAATACTTTAGAAATAACTCAAAATACTACTAATGAAAAAACTTCAAAAAATGATGAATGGGAAAGCTTTTAAAAGCTTTCTTATTTAACACATAATCAAAAATATTACTATTTATAGATTTATCAAAAAGAAGATATAATATCTCCTAAAAATAATATATATAGAATATTTAAAGGAATTTAATGAATAATCAAAAAGTAGAGTTACTTTCACCTGCAGGAAATTTAGAAAAATTAAAAATAGCTATAAAATATGGTGCAGATGCAGTTTATGCTGGAGTTAGTCACTTTAGTTTAAGAATTAGAGCAGGAAAAGAGTTTACGTTTGAAACTTTTAAAGAAGGTATTGATTACGCTCATGCTCATGGAAAAAAAGTATATGCTACAATAAATGGATTTCCATTTAACTCACAAATTGAGTTATTAAAAAAGCATATAGCTACGATGGCTGCACTTAAGCCTGATGCTTTTATTGTTGCAGCTCCTGGAGTTGTAAAATTGTGTCGTGAAATTGCACCACAAATTGATATACACCTTTCTACACAAGCGAATGTTTTAAATTATCTTGATGCACAAGTTTATTGGGATATGGGTGTAAAAAGAATAGTTGTTGCTAGAGAAATTTCTCTAAAAGATGTAACTGAAATCAAAAAACATTTACCTGATATGGAAATAGAAATTTTTGTTCATGGTTCAATGTGTTTTGCTTATAGTGGAAGATGTTTAGTAAGTGCAGTTCAAATGGGAAGAGTTCCAAATAGAGGAAGTTGTGCAAATGATTGTAGATTCCAATATACTTTATATGCTGCAAATGAAGATCACAATACTTTGTTTAGACTTGAAGAAGAACCAGGCGTTGGAACATATATTTTTAATTCAAAAGATATGAACTTAGCTTCTCATATAAAAGAGATTTTAGATTCAGGTGCAGTTGATTCACTTAAAATTGAAGGAAGAACAAAATCACCTTATTATGCAGCAGTTACAGCAAAAGCATATAGAAATGCAATAGATGATTATTATGCTGGGAAATTTGAACCAGATCTTTATCAAAAAGAGTTACATACTACAAAAAATAGAGGATTTACAGACGCATATTTAATTCATAGACCATTTGAGAAAACAGACTCTCAAAATCATGATTATGCTTTAAGTAAAGGAAGTTACGAAGTAACAGGACTTGTAACTGAAGATGAAGAACATTTCTTCTGCAAATATAAAGTTTATCCAAATGAAGATATAGAAATTTTTACACCAAATGATGAAGTTTTACAAGAGTGTGAAAATGAAATAGGAAAAATTTTCAAAAAAGATGATGGTTTATATTATATTAATTTCAAAAAGATTTTAACTGAAACAAATAAAGAGTTAGAATCTGTACATAGTGGAAATATAAATAAAATTAAGTTACCAGGCAAATTACCATATTTAACAATGTTTAGAGTTGAAAATATTGATCAAATTGTAGAATAATAAAACAATACTATTTAAGAAAATGATTTTTTTTAGAGTTTCTCAAAATATTAATATAAAAATAACTGATGGAACATTAGTTAATTATCTAAAATTTAAAGCACCAGTGTCTTTAGAAAATGAAACAGTTTATATGACTACTCGTGAAGATTTTAATGACTTAAAAGATATTTTTCAAAAAGTTGATAAAGATAAATATTTAGTAAAGCCATTAAATGAAGAAAATATTAGAAAAAATCCTAATTTCCCAATCGAATTAGGAATCTTAAATGAATTTGAATATGAAAGAGATAATGAAAACTTCTTTGAATTAAAAGCTACTGATATTTATAAACAGTTAAAAAATATTGATAAAGAAGAAGTTTCAATTGCAATAATTGGTGGAGTTGGAAAAAGTATTAGCCAAATTATTTCATCATGCGCTTCTTTGAGAATTTTATATAAAAAATTAAAAGAAATTTATAAAAATATTAAATTCGATATTTTTATAAATGCTTCAAATAATAGTTATTATAGTAGAGATAAAGATATTTATAAAACTCAAGATTACATAAATAATATTTTTCCTTTGAGCATAAACTCAAAAAAACTTTGTGAATATGACTATTTTATTGATAATAGTTTAAATGTTACAAATTTATTAAGTGAATTAAATAGCGTTGATGCTTGGCTTTATAAATTTGGCATAAATTATAAAAAAATAGATGAATTAGAAAAATATAATAGTTTAGATATATCAAATTATAAAATACAAAATGATTTAAAAACAAAAATAGAACAAGCTAGAAAAAAAGGAAAATTACTTTTATTTCATCCTTATTCTGCAAATATAAACAAATCAATTCCTCAAGTTATTGCAATTGATTTATTAAAAGAGTTATTAGAATTAGAAGAGTATGTAATAGTTACAACTTTACAAATTGACTCTAAGTTTAAACATAATAATTTTATTGATTTAACAAATGAGTCAAAATCTATTAATGATTTTATTTATATTATTTCAAATATGGATAAAATAATTACTGCTGATACATCAACTTATCATATAAGTGATGCTTTTATGATACCGACAGTTACTATATTTACAGATAAAAATTATGCACAAAAGATAAAATATTATAAATATATAAAGCCAATTTTTATAAAAGATAAATCGAAAAATTTTTCAAATTTTATATATGAAAATGAAAATTTGACACTTTATAAATTGGAAGCTTGGAAAAAATTAAAAGTGGATAAGATTATAAAGTTATTAGATAATTTTTGATATAATCTTAGTCTTTTAAAAAATAAAAAAGGTGAAAAAAATGAACTTTGTATCAATAATTATGGGTAGTAAATCAGATTATGAAATTATGAAAAATTGTGCAGATACATTTGCAAAATTTAATGTTAAATATGAAATGATAATATCTTCGGCTCACAGAAGTCCTGAAAGAACAAAAGAATATGTAAAAGAAGCAGAAGAAAAAGGTGCAGTTGCATTTATTGCTGCTGCTGGAATGGCTGCACACTTAGCTGGTGCATTAGCAGCAACAACAACAAAACCAATTATTGGAGTTCCAATGAAAGGTGGAGCAATGGATGGAATGGATGCTATGCTTTCAACTGTTCAAATGCCAGCTGGTATGCCAGTTGCAACTGTTGCTTTAGGTAAAGCTGGTGCAGTTAATGCTGCATATTTAGCTATGCAAATTTTAGCAATTACAGACAAAGAGTTAGCTATAAAATTGAAAGAAGATAGAATAGTAAAAGCAAAAGCTGTTGAAAGTGATTCTAAAGATATTGAAGTACTTTTATAATGAAACCTATTGCACTTTTTACTTTACCAAATTGTAAATGGTGCAAAGAGGTTATCTTTTATTTGAAGAGCAAAAACTTAAAATATAATCTTATAGATTTATCTAAAAATAAACAAGCTTTAATAGATTGTCAAAAGCATTGTTCTGGCGCTCCAGTTCTTTTAATAGGAAACAAATGGATTTGTGGTTTTGACAAAAATAAAATAAATAAAGAGTTAGGAATAAAATGATTACATTCTCACAAATGTTATTAAAATTACAAGAATTTTGGGCAAAACAAGGTTGTAATATTGTTCAACCTTATGATATTCCTGCTGGAGCTGGAACATTCCATCCTGCAACATTACTTAGAAGTTTAGATTCAACTCCTTGGAGTACAGCTTACGTTGCACCTAGTCGAAGACCAACTGATGGAAGATATGGTGAGAATCCAAATAGATTAGGTGCTTATTACCAATTTCAAGTTTTAATAAAACCAAGCCCTGATAATATTCAAGATTTATATTTACAATCTTTAGAATTTTTAGGTTTAGATGTATCTAAACATGATATTAGATTTGTAGAAGATAATTGGGAATCACCAACATTAGGAGCTTGGGGACTTGGTTGGGAAGTTTGGCTTGATGGTATGGAAGTTACTCAGTTTACATATTTTCAACAAGTAGGAGGACTTCCTTGCTCTCCTGTTGCTGTTGAGATAACTTATGGAACAGAAAGACTTGCTATGTATTTACAAGGTGTTGATTCTGTATTTGATATTGTATGGAATGAAAATGAATTTGGAAAAACAACATATGCTGATGTTCATAAAGAAGGCGAGTATGAATTTTCTAAATATAATTTTGAAATAGCAAACACTGAAATGTTATTTAGACATTTTGATGATGCTTTTAATGAATGTAAGTCTTGTTTAGGTGCTGGACTTCCTCTTCCTGCATATGATCAATGTATGATTGCAAGTCATGCTTTTAATACTTTAGATGCAAGAAAAGCAATTTCTGTAACTGAAAGACAAAATTATATTCTAAAGGTGAGAGAATTAGCACAAGGCTGTGCTGTTTTATATAAAGAACAAGAAAGTGATAGATTAAAACGAGTAGGAAGATAAATTTGAAACTTCAAGAAATTTATGATGTTTTAAATGAAATTTCTCCTTTTGAATTACAAGAAAAATGGGATAATTCAGGAATTCTTGTAGGTTCTTTTGAAGATGAAATAGAAAATGTGTATATTAGTATGGATTTGGATTTAGAACTTGCGAAAGATTTAAAGCCAAATTCACTTATTATTACTCATCATCCTTTGATTTTTTCTGGAATAAAAAGAGTAAATTTTGATACGTATAGTACAAAAATTTTGAAAGAATTAATAAAAAAAGATATTTCTCTTATTTCAATGCATACAAATATTGATAAAACACATTTAAATAAATATGTAATAGAAAAAATTTTAGGATTTAAAATAGAAAATTCATCAGAATTTATATCTTATTGTAATGTAAATATGAATTTTGATGAATTGGTAAAATATGTATCTAATAAATTAAATTTAAAAACTACTAAAGTAGTTAGAAGTAAAGAGTTTATAAAAGATATTGCCGTTGTAACAGGCTCAGCAATGTCTTTGCTTGACCAAATAAAAGCTGATTGTTTCTTAACAGGTGATATAAAATATCATGATGCGATGGAAGCAAAAGCAAGAAATATATCTTTGATTGATATAAGACATTATGAAAGTGAGTGCTATTTTAATAGCTTAGTTGAAACTCTTTTAGAAGAGTATTTGAAAAAAAATAAATTAAAAGCTATAATTACAGCTTCAAAAAATCCATTTGAGTTTTTTATAGAAGGAGAAACGGTTGAATAAGTATTTAGAAGATTTGATAAAGTTATCAAAATATGATACGGCAATAAGTTCATTTGAACCAAAAATTGAGAGCCAAAAAGCAAAACTAGCAACTTTCGTTGAAACTGCAGAAGTTATAAAAGCTTCAATAAATTCAATTTATTTAGAAATTGATGATGTAAAATCAAAAAGAACAAAAAACAATATTCATTTAGCAGAATTAAAATCAAAATTAGACGGAATTGCTAAAAAAAATAAAGATGTTCATAATGAAAAAGAGTTAAAAGCTTTACAATTAGAAGAAGAGATTGCAAAAGAACAAATTTCATTTGCAAATGAAGAAATAGATAGACTTGATAATCTTGCAAAAGCTAAAGAAGAGACTTTAAAAGAGTTACAAGAAAAACTTGCAGCTGAAGAAGCTGATATAAAAGAGATTAAAGTTGTAGTTGATAGTACAATTGAAGAGATTAGCAAAGAAAGAAATGTAGTTTATCAACAAAGAAGTGAACTTCTAGAGCAATTTGATAATAAAATTTTAACATTCTATGAAAAAATCAAAAGATGGGCAAAAGATACAGCTGTTGTTCCTGTAAAAAAACAAGCTTGTTATGGATGTTTTATGAAAATAAATGACAAAACTTATGCTGAAGTTTTAAGAGGCGAAGAGATTGTTAATTGTTTGCATTGTGGAAGAATTCTTTATAAAGAAGATGAAGAAGACGAACAAAAGGCTTAATTTTGAGCTTTTTGTTTAGTATATTTTATACTCTTATATTAACTATTGTATATATACTTGCAATTCCTTATTTAATATTAAAATCAAGAAATCCAAAATATAAAAAAGCAATTCCGTCAAAATTTTTTTTAGTAGATAATAAAAAGTTTGAAGAAAATAAAATTTGGTTTCACAGTTGTTCTATGGGTGAAACAAGAGCTATAAAACCATTAATTGAAAATTACAAAGATAATGTAAATCTTTCTGTTATTACAAATACAGGTTTTGATGAAGCAAAAATGATAACTCAAAACGTAAGATTTTTACCTTTTGAGATTTTTTTACCTTTTTGGATAACTAAACAAAAAGTTTTAGTTGTTATGGAAGCAGAACTTTGGTATATGCTTTTTTTAGTTGCGAAAAGAAAAGGTGCAAAAACTTTTTTAATAAATGCTAGAATTTCAGATAAATCATATAATTCTTATAAAAAATTTGCATTTTTTTATAAGATGATTTTTAAAGATATTGATAAAGTTTTTGCACAAAGTGAAGTAGATAAAACTAGACTTGAAGAATTAGGTGCAAGAAATATTCAAGTTATTGGAAATATAAAATTAGCGCAACTTCCTTCTAAAAAACTTGATTTAGAAAAACCTGAAGGGGTTTTAATAACAGCAGGAAGTACACATGAAAATGAAGAAGAATTAGTTTTAAAATCTTACAAAAAAGAGTTTGGAAAGTTGGTTATTGTTCCAAGGCACCCTGAAAGATTTATTAAAGTTGATAATTTAATTAAAGAGTATATAAAAAATAAAAATTTAACATATCATAAATATAGTGATAATGAAAACTTTAATTCAGATATAATTTTAGTTGATAAAATGGGGATATTAAATGATATTTATGCAATTTCAGATGTTGTGATTCTTGGTGGAGCATTTGAAAAAATTGGTGGACACAATCCAATAGAGCCTGCATATTTTGGTTGTAAATTAATAAGTGGAAAAAATATTTTTAATCAAAAATCACTTTTTGAATGTATAAATAATTATTACTTAATAGAAGAAAATGAGTTGGGTAATTATTTAGAAAAGTTAGAAGAGTTAGAAAAACCAAGTTTAACAAAAGCAGGTTCATTTGAGCCTATTATTAAGGAGATAAATAAATGGCTGTAACATATGATAAAGCATATAAATTACTTGCACTTCAAGAAAAAATATCAAATTCTAAAGCAAAAGAATTAATAGATAAAGGTGTTGTAAAAGTAGGTGATAAAAAAGTTTTAATAGCCCGAGGTGAAATTAGAACTGATACAAAATTTACAATTAAAGAGATAAATAAAGTAAAAGTTATATTTGAAGATAAAGATATTTTAGTTGTAGATAAACCAGCTTTTTTAACTGCTGATGAAGTTTGTAAAAAATTTGAAAATGCAATTTTACTTAATAGACTTGATAAAGAAACAAGTGGTGTTATGATGTTTGCAAAAAATGAAGAGTTTCAAAAAAAAGCAATTAAAGAGTTTCAAGCTAACAGAGTTTATAAAGAGTATGTTGCTATTGTTGAAGGGAAAGTTGTTGATGAAATAGAAATTGATAAACCAATTTTAACAACAAAAGATAGAGGAATGGCAAAATCAAAAATCGATGTAAAAAGAGGAAAACCTGCAAAAAGCACGGTTTATCCTTTATTAGTTGAAGGAAATAAATCAAAAATAAAAGTTGTAATAGAAAGTGGAAGAACTCATCAAATTAGAGTTCATTTAAATTCTGTTGGGCTACCTATTATTGGTGATGCTATTTATGGAAGAGTTAGTTCAAATGTAAATAGAGTTTTACTTCACTCAAAAATCACAAAAATATTTGATTATACATTTGAAGCACATGAACCAAAAGAGTTCAAAGTGTATGATTTTAATTAATTTTTAAGCTTTTAAAAAATATCAAAGTCCATAATAATGGGCTTTAATATAAGTAAAACCTAAAAATAATCTTAAATACTATTCTTTTTAAACTATTTTAAAGTAAATCTTTTGTAAACTCACAAACTTTAATTAATGTGGAGAGAAATTTTGTTTGATTCAATAACAGGTTCGATACGAAATGCAGTAAATAAAATTAGATATCAAGATGATATAACAGCTTTAAATAAAGCAACAGCTGAATTAAAAAAAGCTTTGTTAAAAGCAGATGTTCATCACAAAACAACAAAAGAGCTAATAACTGCTGTTGAATTACAAACAAAAACTGCTGGTATTGGACAAGACTCATTTTTAAAAGCTTTAAAAAGTGAGCTAACAAGACTTTTAACAGCTAATGGAAATCAAGGTTTTGTTTTTGCTTCAACTCCTCCAACTACTATTTTAATGACAGGATTACAAGGTAGTGGAAAAACTACTACTACTGGAAAGTTAGCAAACTATTTAAAAATTAGAAAGAAAAAAGTATTAGTTGCTGCTTGTGATTTACAAAGATTAGCAGCAGTTGAACAGTTAAAACAAATAGCAGCTCAAATTGAAGTTGATATTTATTTTGATGATAATGAAAAAAATCCAGTAAAAATTGCATTAAAAGCAAAAGAAAAAGCTATAAAGGAACATTATGATGTTTTTTTAATAGATACAGCTGGAAGGCTTGCTATTGATGAAGAGTTAATGAAGCAATTAAAAGATATCAAAGATGCAATTAATCCAAATGAAATTTTTTATGTAGCAGATTCATTAACAGGACACGATGCAACTAAAACGGCAATTACTTTTAAAGAAAAAATTGGAATTGATGGAGTTATTTTATCAAAATATGATGGTGATACAAAAGGTGGGGTAGCACTTAGTATTGCAAATCAAGTTGAAGTTCCTTTAAGATTTATTGGTATTGGTGAAAAAATGCCAGATTTGGAGGTCTTTATTCCTGATAGAATAGTTTCAAGACTTTTAGGACTTGGAGATATTGAAGGACTTGCTGAAAAAACTTCTGCAATAATGGATGCAAAAAAAGCAAAAGATGTTAGTAGAAAAATCAAAAAAGGTACATTTAACTTTAATGACTTCTTAGAGCAACTTTCTATGATGAGCAAACTAGGAAGTATGAAATCTATTATTGGAATGATTCCTGGACTTTCTTCTATGGCTCCAGCTTTAAAAGATATGGATTTTGAAAATTCAGTTGAATTAAAAAGAATCAAAGCACTTATTAGTTCAATGACTCCAAAAGAGAGAGAAGACCCAGAACTTATGAACGCAAGTAGAAAAAAAAGAATTTCTTTAGGTTCTGGATTATCTGAAGTTCAAGTAAACAAGATATTAAAACAGTTTAAAAATGCTTCAAAAATGGCAAAACAACTTTCTTCTAAAGGTGGAATGAAAGGTTTACAAAATATGTTGTCTCAAATGGGACCAGGTGGAATGCCAAAAATTCCAAGATAATTTTATTAAATAGTGTTGAGCTGTGAACTTAAAAAAAGAGTTTAGAATTCAATACTATAATTCGAAAAAGGAAAGAAAACATGACAGTAATTAGATTAACAAGAATGGGAAGAAATAAAAAACCATTTTACAGAATCGTTGTAACAGATTCAAGAAAAAGAAGAGATTCAGGATGGATTGAATCAATTGGTTATTTTAACCCAGTTGTTGAACCAAAAGTTTTAAAAATTGATGAAGAGAGATATAACTATTGGTTAAGTGTTGGTGCAAAACCATCTGAAAAAGTTAAAAAATTAGCTTCAAAATAATTTGTAGAAAAATATGATAACTCAATTTATAGAAAATTATGCGAAACTTATTGTTGGCGTACCAGAAGATGTTACAGTTAAAAAAGAGATAATTGATGATAATTTTGCTGAGATAACGATTGTTGTAAATAGCATTGATATTGGCAAGCTTATCGGTAAAAATGGTAATATGATAAATGCTTTAAAAACTATGGCTAATGGTTGTAAAGCAAAAGATGGTATTTCTTATAAAATACAAGTAGTAGTAAAATAATTGTCTATGAATAGTAATGTCTATGTTGCAAAACTTGGAAAAACAGTTGGTCTACAAGGTCATTTAAGACTTTTTATTGACTCTGATTTTCCTGAGCAATTTAAAAAAGGTGTTACTTTTACAACAAATAGAAATCTTCAACTAAAAGTTTTAGAATATAACTCTTCAAGAGAACTTGTAAAATTTGAAAACTATGAAGATGTAGAACTAGCAAAAAAACTTACAAATCAAGAACTTTATGCAACTATAGAACAAACAAAAGAAAATTGTAAATTGGCTAAAAATGAATTTTTTTGGTTTGATTTAATTTCATGTGAAGTTTTTGAAAATAATTTAAAATTGGGTACTGTAAAAGAGATACATAGATATCCATTAAATGATTATTTAGAGATAATAACAGATAGTGAACTTGTAAAAAAAGCTTTGCCTAAAAACTTTTTAATACCTCATATCTTTGATAAATTTATTTTAAATATTGATATTGAAAATAAAAGAATTGATGTAATTAATTCTTTTGATATTTTAGAAAACTCTTAATAATTACAACTTTTATCAAATGCTTCTTGAGTCATTTCTAATTCATAAGCCTCTTTAAAACCCTTAGAAACTAACTTATTATATAACTCTTTTCTTGTTTGATCATCAGAAAAAGGTCCAAAGTATAACTCTATAATATTCTCTTCATCTCTACATAAATGAACGTTTGGATTTATAGAAATAACTTTATCTAGGAAATTTTTCTTCAATTCACCTTTTATTTTAGCTACATTTATCAATTTTATAAAAGTAGGAGTTGATGTTTCTGTTGTTTGTTGCGTTGAAGTATCTTCTTTTTTTATAGTCTGTTCGCTCGATGTTTTAGTAGTTATTTTTTCATTATTTGATGGGCTTTGGTTTAAAACAGGATTACTGTTTTTTAAGGTATCATTATTTTGAGTCTTATTATTTTCAGTTTTTGTTGTTTCATTTTGTACTGTTGCATTGTCTTTTAAAACAGGTTCATTTATCTTCTTTTCTTCAAGTAATTTTTTTTCATTTTCTGCTTTTAATTTTTCCAATCTACTTTGTTCAATATTTTTGTTTGTAAGTAGTGATAACTGCTCATTTAGTTTATCTGGATCTAAATTATTAAAATCAAAGTTATACTCTTCATGTTTTGCAGGTTCTTCATGTTTTGCAACTGCTTGAGGCTCTTCTTGAGTAGTTGTTGTTTGTGCTGGAGTTTCTATTACTACTTGAGTATTTTTTTCTTCTTTATTTGAAACAAAAAAATCAAAAATGTAAAAAATAGATATTATAACAAGAATAGATATTAAAAAAGCTATCACATATATTAGAATTTTTCTTAAAAAATTATTGCTTTTTAACCCATCTTTATTTTCAGAATTTTCTTCTATTGTCTCATCTACTGTATCAGTAGCTTTTTTCTCTTCAACATTAGGATTCTTATTTTCAGATTCTTTATTTGGCATTTTTACTCTTTTTTTAATTTATTTTCTTTCATTAATTCATAGTACTTTTTTCTATATTCTCTTAATTCTTCTTTTTTTCTTTCTCTGTACTCTTTGTCATATTCAAGTCTTTTTGCCTTATTTTGTTCATAGTAAGCTTTTTTTGATTCTTTATAATCATTTATCTTTGCTACTATAGATTCTTTTCTATTGTCAATATATTGCTTTTGTTGAGAAGCAATACTTTTCATTTTCAATAAAAAGTTATCGTCATTTAACTCTTTTTCGTAATCTATCTCTTTTTTCATCTTATTTTTAAGATAGTATTCTCTTTTTTTCTTTTTATGAGATAAAAAGTTTTGTTCTCGCCTTTTCTTTAATTCATCTAAATTCATTGCTAAATTTTTAAACTAATTAATTTTTTAATCTATTAACTATATCCAGCATATTATCAGCAGTTGTAATTGCTTTTGAGTTAGCTTCATAAGCTCTTTGTGCTGTTATTAAATCAACCATTTCATTAACCAATTTTACATTTGAACTTTCAAGCATTGATTGTTTTAAACTTCCAAATTGTTCTGTTGTTGGATCTCCTTCTATTACATCACCTGAAGCTTCACTTTGCATAAATAGTGAATCTCCTAGTGGTGTTAATCCTGCTGGATTTATAAAATCTGCAAGAGTTATTTGTCCTAATTCTATGGTATCACCTGTTTGTGGATCTTTTGCAGTTACAAGACCATCTGTTCCAACAGATATATCTTTTACATTATTTGGAACAACAATTTCAGGTTGTAATGGATATCCATTTCCATTTACTATTGTTCCTTCTTCATTTAGTTTAAAATTACCATTTCTTGAATAAGCTGTTTCTCCACTTGGAAGTGTAATTTGAAAAAATCCCTTTCCAGCTATTGCAATATCAAGAGGATTTCCTGTTGATTTTAAGTCACCTTCTGTAAACTCTTTTTGTATGTTTGATATCCTAACTCCTAGACCAACATCAATACCAGTTGGATTTAAAGTTGTTTGAGTAGTTCTACCTGCTGTATAATTTAGCGATTCGTACATCAAGTCTTGAAATTCGGCTCTGTCTTTTTTAAAACCTGTTGTATTTACGTTTGCAATATTATTTGAAGTAACATCAATTTGATGTTGCATCGCATTCATTCCTGTTGCTGCTGTATAAAGTCCTCTAATCATAGAATATCCTTTCTATTACATATAGCATTAATTATATTTTATATAGCATTAAATTCTGATAAAAATTTAAAACTTATCATTTTATAATCTTAAGTAAAAATTTAAAACAAATTATATATAATGCATAGCTTATTGATATATTAATATATAAAGGGAATCAAATGAGAATTCTAATAGTTGATGATAGCTCTACAATGAGAAGAATCATTGCCAATGTAGTTATGCAATTAGGATTTACTAAGGAAAACTTTGATGAAGCAGAAGATGGATTAAAAGCTTGGAAGCTTCTTAGTGAAGGACACTATGATGTAATTTTAACAGATTGGAATATGCCAAATATGAATGGCTTAGAACTTGTAAAAAAAGTCAGAGCTGAAGGAACACATCAAAAAACCCCAATTATTATGATTACAACAGAAGGTGGGAAAGGTGAAGTTATTACTGCTTTAAAAGCGGGTGTAAATAACTATATTGTTAAACCTTTTAATGCAGAAGTTTTAAAAGAAAAATTAGATGGTGTATTAAAAAAATAATATAAGGTTTTATCATGAGTATGAGTCAAGAAGACATTGAAGCTTTGATGAGTGGTTTAGACATTGCAAGTGATGGAAATAGCGAACAAACAGAAGAAGCTATAGAACCTGCAAAAGTCAATACAAAAGAGATAGAAGAACTTCTATCTCAAACAGAAGAGATCAAAGATAAAGATGACACAACAAAAGTACAAGAGAGCATAGAAACTTCGGTGGCGAATATTCCAAATGAAGATAATGCAAATAAAAACAATAAAATAAATGAAATAGAAAATTTATTAAATGATATTGAAATTAACTCACCAAAAGAATTAGTTTCTTCTTCAGAAAATGTTAAAAAAATTCAAGATGATGATAAATCAGATAGAACAGAAGATGAAATAGTAAAAGATTGGACTTCTTCAAAAATAAATGAAGGAGTTTTCCCTTTCCCTGCTGAAAGTGATACGAAAGTTGTAACTCAACTGAGTCAAGTTGCAAATGATTCTGAAGAGAAAGTTTCTCAAATATTTGACGTTTTGAGTTTAGGGCTTGATAATAATAATGAGCTTAGAAAAGCATTTAAAGAGTACGATAGTTTTATTACAGCTGAAACTAATCTATTAGTCTCTTTAAATAATAAATTTCCTAATATAAAGATTTTTGATGAACATTTAAAAAATATTCATACCGTAAAAGATTCATTAGAGAAATTAAAAGCTCTATTAAATGATGAAGATATGCATATTTTCCAAGGAATGGAATTGATGCAATTTAATGATATTAACAGACAAAAAATTGAAAGGGTAATGTCAGTTATTAGAAAATTATCTATTTATTTAAATAATTTATTTGAAGATGATGGTAAAACTACAAATTTACCTATGGCAAAACATATTCATGGTGATGAGACAGAAGATTTAGTAGGTGATGACCTAGATAAATTAATAGCAGAGTTTTCTCAAAAAGATTAAAGAAAGGAAGTATTATGAATCAAGGTGTTTATCCATTAGCTGCGTCTATGATCAATCAAATTAATAGATTGGATCAAATTAGTAACAATCTTGCAAACGTAAATACTCTTGGATTTAAACAAGAAGGGACAACAGAAACAACATTTAACTACTATTTAGATAAAATGGAAAGCCAACAAAAACTTATGTTAAAAGAGAGTGTTGTAACAAATAATATTCCTAAAATTGATTCAAGATATACAAATGCAGAAATGGGACCTATTGTAATGACAGGAAACTCTTTGGATTTTGCACTAAATGAACCAGATACTTTTTTTAAAATTCAAAATGAAAATGGAGATATTGTTTATACTAGAGATGGAGCATTTAAAAACTTAGATGGTTTTTTAGTTGACTCAAATGGAAACAATGTTTTAAATGCTGATAATGAAGCTATTGTTGTAGAAGATGGTTTTGAATCACAAATAGGAGTTGCAAAAACTCCTTATACAAATCTAGAAAAGATGGGTGATAATACATATTTAGTGAAAAATGTTGATGAAGCTGAACAAATTGAAAATAATGATGGAAGGATTGTAAGAGGTGCTGTTGAACAATCAAATGTAAATTCTGTAACAGCTATGGTTGAATTAATTGATGCACATAGAAGATTTGATCAATCACAAAGAGCAATTAAAACAATTGATGATTTAAATGCAGGATTGATAGAAAAAGTTGGAGGCAATACTAGATAATGGAAGCAAGTAAAGTAACTGGTAATCTTTTTGAGCAACTAAATTTTAGAGGTGAAAAACAAAAAGTTATTTCAAGTAACATAGCAAATGTAAATACTCCAAACTATAAAACAAAAGATTTAGTATTTCAAGAAGAGTTGGATAAAAACTCTAATATGTTACAACTAAAAAGAACAACAAATAATCATATGTATAATCTCGATTTTACACAAAGCTCAAATCAAAAGTTGATTCAAGTTCCAGGTTTAGTTGAACAAAATGATGGCAATAACGTAAACTTAGATAGCCAAATGAGCGAACAATCAAAAAATAAAATTTTATTTGATGGAATTCAAGCAACAATTAAAAGAGATTCAAATCTTTTTAAATCAGTAATTGATTCTTCATCAAAAAATTAATTTAGGATAAGTATTTTATGGATCAACTTTTAAAGTTTATAAATAATTTAAATAAATCACAAAGAATAATTTTAGTAAGTGGATTTGCTCTATTATTTATAATTGTAGTTGGTTTCTTGATATATTCAAGTATAAAAGCAGAAGATAAAAAGTTGAACTATACAATTGCTTCAAACCTTACACAAGCTGATGTTATGAGAGCAAGTGAAGAGTTAGAAGCTTCTGGTATTCAATTTGTTGTAAGTGGTTCAGGAAATAATCTTACTTTAAAAACATCACAAGAGTTTATAAATATTGCAAAAATCAAATTAGTTACAAGTGAAGCAGCAACAAATAAACATGTTGGTTGGGAGATTTTTGAGAAATCTTCATTAGGAACTACAAATTTTGAAAATAAAGTGAAGTATTTAAGAGCTTTAGAAGGGGAACTTTCTCGTTCATTAGAGTCTCTTTCTGGTGTTTTAAAAGCAAATGTAAAAATAGCTATTCCAAAAGAGACAATTTTTACAGAAAAAAGAGCTGATACGACAGCGTCAGCTGTTATTTCATTGAAACAAGGAATACATTTAACTAAAAAACAAATTGATGGGATAAAAAATTTTATTGCATCAGCTGTACCTGATTTAAAGCAAGAAAATATTCAATTAATAGACCAAGATGGAAACTTATTAGAGCAAAATATAGATGAAGAAAATACTATAAAATCGGCAGCTCAAAATAAATATAAAGACAAAATTGAAAAGGACTATGAAGCAAAAATTATATCTTTATTAGAGCCTGTTGTAGGAACGGGAAGAGTTGTAGCAAAAGTAAATGTTGCTTTAGATTTTGTTAAAAAAGATGTTGAAGAAGAAATTTATAGTCCAGAAGGAAGTATTCGTTCACAACAAGTGATAGAAAATACAAATAATACTCAAGGAATGTTACCGAATAATGGTGGAGTAGCTGGTGTTGATAATAATATACAAGTTCCAACAACTGTTGGAGATGGTTCAAAAATATCTTCAAATAGTGAAGGTTCAAATACAGTTACAAATTATGAAATTTCAAGAAAAGTTATCTCTCAAAAAGATGGTAATTATACAAATATAAAAAGAATTACGGCTTCTGTTACTTTTGATTCAGCTATCTTAAAAGATCATCCTGATAAAGGTGAATTTATAGCTTCATTAGAGTCACTTTCAGGAGATGCTATAGGTTATGATAGAGGAAGAGGTGATACCATTACCGTTAAAGATTTTAAATTTGTAGGTGCAAAAGCTTTAAATGAGAATGGGCAATTAGTTGACGAATTTGGAAATGTAATAAATTCTGGTGATGGTATATCAGTTGTAGGAACAATGTCTACTATAAAATCAATTTTGCAAGATTATAAAGATTATATTCAATACTTGATTGTTGGAATTTTATTATTTGTTTTTTATAAAAAATTTATAGCCTCAAGTGACATTGTTATTTTAGGTGATGGAAATAAGAAAAAACTTGAAGCTGATGATGACGATATTGTAAAAGAGATGCTAACAAATTATGAAAGTGAATTTGATACTGCTACTGCACAAGGAAGATTAAAGTCAAAAGTAAAAAGTCAGATTTTGAATAATATTGAAGGTTTAGATGAAGAATCAGCTGCAAAATATGAAGTTTTTATAGAAGAATTGGATAGAGAAATAAATAATAGTCCAGCAGAAATGGCAAGAATGATAGAGTTGTTACTAAGTGAAGGTAATGCAAATTTTAAATAAGGAATAAAGTAAATGGCTTCAGATGTTTACGAAGATATTGACATTCTAAAAGGAATGTCAATGTTGGAAAAAATTGCAAGATTTTTTGTTTTAATAGGTGAAGAATCTACTGTAAAAATATTCCAATATTTAGATAAAGATTATGTTGAACAGATTTCAACTGCTATTACTCAAATTAGATCAATAAATAAAGATGTTTCACTAGCTATTCTTGAAGAATTTCATCTTTATACTAGAACAAAAGGATTTATCAGTTCTGGTGGATATGATTTTGCAAAAGATATTTTATATAAATCAATAGGACAAGAAGCAGCGGATGAAGTTTTAGAAAAACTATCAAGAATGAAAATGGCTTCACAAGCCTTCTCTTATCTTGATGGAATTAATCCAAAACAGTTAAGCGATTTTATAAAAGATGAATCTCCACATACAATAGCAGTAATTTTAGCACATATGGATCCATCAAAATCAGCAGATGTTCTTATGGAATTAGATGAAGAAATTAGAGTAAAAGTAAGTATTCAAATTGCTACAATAAAAGATGTTTCTCCAGATGTTGTAAGAACGATTTCTGTTGTTTTAGAAAGAAAGCTTGAATCTTTATTGTCTTCTATTGTTGATGTTGGTGGAGTAAAAGTTGTTGCTGATATGTTAAATAAATTAGGTCCAAAATCAATAGATATCTTAAAAAATATTAATGGTATTGATACTTCTTTAGCAACTAGAATCAAAGATAATATGTTTGTATTTGAAGATTTATTAAATTTAGATGTAGAATATATTATGAAAATTTTACAAGGTGTTGAGTCAGCTGATGTTGCAGTTGCTATGAAAAATGCAACAGAAGAACAAATTGAAAAAGTAACAAGTGCAATGTCTCAAAGGGTAAAAGATAGATTTAAAGAAGAGTCTGAGATGCTTACAAAAGTTAAAATTAAAGATATTGAAGCTGCACAAAGAAGAATGCTTGATGTTGCACAAAAGATGATGGAAGATGGAATAATTGAAAGAGAGAATATATAAAAATGGCTGAAAATGTATATTCAACTGCCAAAATTGTATCAAAAAAAGATGATGTAGAAAAATATGAATTAGTAAGTTTTATAAAAAATGATCCTGAACCTGAAACTGTAATTATTGATGAAGAACTAGGTCAAGATGTTGTAGATAATAAAGACTCAAAAGAAAGCAGAATTAAAGAAGAAGAAAAAAGAGTAGTAGTAAATGAAATTATTGGCAAAATTGATCCAATATTACAAGAAGTTCAGAATCTAACTATAAAATTAAATGAAATATCTCAAAAAGTTACAAATATAGAACAAGAGGGTGTTACAAAAGGAAAAGACCTTGATGCTCAAGTTGTAAAAGCAATAAAAGATTTGAAACAATATGCTGCTTTTTTTGAGCAGGCAACTTTTCAAATGGAAACTAAGTTATTAAAAACATCAATTTCAATTGCACAAAAAATTATAAATATTGAAGTTGGTGAAAATTCTTCAAAGATTGCAAAACAGACTATAAATCAACTTTTAGAGAAAGTAAAATCTGCTTCAAAAGTAAAAATTCATTTAAATCCAAAAGATTATCATATACTAAAAGCAGAGTTATCACTTGAACCATTTATAGAACTTTGTGAAGATCCAAATGTTATTGCAGGTGGAGTTGTAATAGCAAGTGATTTAGGTAATTTTGATGGAAGTGTTGAAGCGAAAGTGACTTCAATGTTAGAGTCTTTAGATTTGGTGATATAAAAAGCATTTTTATGCTATAATGTAAAAATAATAAAAAAAAGTATTAATTATGGAAATAAGTGAAAGAGTTTACGATTTATTAGTAGATACAGAAATTGTTGTTGATGTTATGTTAGGGAGCACAAATATTTCGGTTGGAGAGTTCCTTAAATTAACAGAAGGTGATATAATTTCATTACATAAACCAGCAGGTTCTGGTGGAGAAATTTATGTAAATTCACGTATTATTGGAACTGGTGATATAATCGTAATAGATGAGAAACTAGCAGTTAGAGTTCAAGATGCTATGGATTCTGATAATGTTGTTAGATATTTCTTTGATGAGCATATGATATAAAAGGAGATAACATGGCAAGTACTATTTCATCAACTACATCAACAGATGCAAGTGGAAACACATATACAACAAGTGTAAGTAATGATTCTTTAACAACAAATGATTTTTTAAAACTTATGATTGAGCAACTAAAACTGCAAGATCCAACAAAACCTTATGACTCTGCAAAAATGCTTGAAACACAAATGCAAATGTCAACTTTAAATGCAAATATGCAAATGATTTCAACTTTGGAGTCAATCTCTACTGCATTTCAGCAAACTTCAATAAGTAATGCTGCTGGATTAATTGGAAGTAGTATTGAAAATGGTTCTAAAAATTCTAGTGGAAGTTTAAAAAGTTACTATGTTGAATCAATTGAAAATGTTGATGGAAGTCTTATTGTAAAAGGAAGAGAGTTACTTTATGCAAAAGATAAAATTCAATTAAATGTTGATGGTGAAGTAAAAGCTGTTAATTATGACGATAGTGGGAATATTTATAATGAAAAAGGTGAAAAGACAGGAGAGACATTAGTATTGGACTCTATTGGTCAACCTTCAGTTGGTACTGATGGAAAATTAAAAGTAAAAGATGCCAATGGAAAAGAAGTGAGTAGTCATAATTATGAATTAACTGGTACTTATACTCTGGTTTATTCAACAGAATTAACTGATATCCCATATTCTTCAATAACAAGAATATCTGCATAATAATTAAAAAGGATAAACAATGATTAGTGCATTATGGAATGGAGTTTCTGGTATTTCAAACTATGATAAAGGAATTTCTGTTGAATCAAATAATATAGCAAATTCAAGCACTACAGGACATAAATTAGATGAAATAACTTTTGCTGATATGTTATATACTAACAGTGGATATGGAAAAGGAGTGTCAACTCAAAGTATATCAAAGCAATTTGCACAAGGTAGTATTAATTCTTCAGGTGGAACCTTAGATATGGCAATTGACGGTAAAGGTTTTTTTATAGTAAGTGATAAAGCGGGAGAAATTTACTATACAAGAGCTGGAGATTTTCAGCAAACTAAAGATGGTTGGCTACAAACTCAAGATGGAATGAATGTTTTGGGACTTGTTCCTCAAAGTAAATTGATTTCTTCTACTAATCCTCAAGATACTATGTTTACAACAGAATACTCTAAAAATGTTGTTTCAACAAACATAAATGATGGAAATGGAACAATAAATAATATAAATGCAAAAACTACAGATTACACTAAAACAGCTACTGCGGATGATTCTTCTTTAAAAGGTGATAACTATAAATCTGCACAAGCAAAAATAAATGATGTTGATGCTTTAATTACTGATTATTTGAATAAATTGAATAAATATGATGGGACACAAGCATCTGTTGCCTCTGTTTCTCAGATTTCAAAAGTAGATTTTTCATCAAAGTTTTCAAATCTTTTAAGTGAAGGGAATAGTATTTCTCTTAATATTGATGGGAAAAATTTTAGTGTTGCTTTTAATAATGATGGAACTGCATCACAACAAGATATGCAAGATATATATAATTTTTTAAGTCCTGAAGGAAGAGCTACTTATGGATTAAGTGATCCTTCAACAATTCCAACTCAAACACAAGTTGATGATTTGTTTTCAGCGATTCCTGATCAAGCAGTTATAGATGCAATGCCAACTTCAACACCAGCAGAAATAGCAGCAAAAGCTGCAGCACAAGCACAAAAAGATCAAGCAGTTACATCATATCAAACAGCATATCAAGCAAGAGTTGATGCTCAGACATCTTATAATACAGCAAAGAATGCAATATCAGCTTATAAAGATCTAGCAGATAAAATATCAAATACAGCAGGCTATAGTGCAAGTGTAAAAGATGGAGTTTTAACTGTTGAAAGTTTGATAGCAGGTAAATCATTTAATATAACAGATGCAAAGCTGAACGATACTGGGGTAAATGCTACTGTGTCTCAAGAAGCAGTCACTGGTTCTGGAATGGCAATGGTGGATAGTGCAAAAGATGCTTTAAAAGAAGCTGTTGAAAAAGCTGGTGGGAAATTTCTAGAAATAACAAATGTTATGGAATATGCTAACTTAGGAAGTTATGGAACAAGTGATTTAAATTTAAGACTTGATACTTTAGGTTTAGTTGAAGGTGATTTCGGGGAGGCTAGTGTTTCTGATGATGGATTTGTTTTTGTTACAAGTGGAGATAATAAATTTTTAGTTGGAAGAGTTAGTACAGCTGCGTTTAGAAATGAACAAGGATTAGAAGCTGTTGGTGATAATAAATATTCTGCAACAAAATCTTCTGGTACAGCATACAATGCAGATGGCATGAATAAAATAAAAGAAAAATCATTAGAAAGATCAAATGTAAGTTATTCATCAACTTTAACATCTTTGATGGTTTATCAAAGAGCTTATGAAGCTAGTTCAAAGTCAATCACAACTTCTGATGATTTTCTAAAAACAGCAATAGATATGATAAAATAAAGGATTAATAAAATATAGTGTTCATACTTTAGTGTAAACTTTACATTAGAGTATGAACATTATGTTCATCAACCTTAATATAAAGGAAAAATTATGATAGGCGCATTATGGACAGGAGTATCAGGACTTGCTTCTCAAACAACAGCAATTGATAATGAATCAAACAATGTAGCAAACGTTAATACAGTTGGATATAAAGCTTCAAGAATATCTTTTGCAGACCAAATTTATCAAAATCAAATAGGTAAAGGATCTTATGTACAAGATGCAGAGAAACTTTTTACTCAAGGTTCTATGAAAGTAACTGGAGTTGATTATGATGTTGCGTTACAAGGTGATGGATTTTTTACTGTAATAAATAAAAATACACTAGGAACAGCAGAAACTTTTTATACAAGAGCTGGAAATCTTAGAATGGGTGACTCTGGAACATTACAAACAGCAGATGGATATGAAGTACAAGGTTGGGCAATGAGCTCAATTGATGAAAAAAATGATGTAATAAGTACAAATTCAAATGCTACGAGATTTACAAGTGCTTTTACAAAAAACATAGACTCAGCTATTATAAAACATAATGATTATATTGAAACAATAGCCGCAAAAACTACAAATGTTGATGAAACTACAAAATCTGATTCAACAGCTGTTTTTAGTGGAGCTGGACAAAAAACAAAAGCATCAAAACTAAAAGATATTGAATTAGCAACGGAAAATTACAGTAATTTATTAACAAAATATCAAGAAGATCCTGATGCATCATCAAAAGGTTCTATTTCTCAAGTATCTCAAGTGAATTTTAGAACGGGAGTTCCCCCTACATCAATTATTGGAAAAGAGGGTGATTCAATAAAAGTTGTAATTAATGGAAATACTTATACTCAACCTTTTGTAGTAACAAAATCGACAGAAACTTATAGAACAGATATTTGGAATTCATTGGATGCAACAGAAAGAACACTTTATGGATTAGTAGATCCAGCTACAATATCAGGTTTACCTGCAGCTAATCAGGAAGTAGAGATAGCAAAATATGATAAAATAGCTGGAAAAATAGAAACATATAAAGCAATGGCAGATAAAATTTCAAATTCTGGTTCTGGTGGAATGGTTGCATATTTGGCAAAAAATACATCAAATCCAACATTAGATACATTGGATCCAAATGGAACTTATGAAGCATCTACAGAAATTTCAGATATGTTACAAGGGATTATTCAAATAAAATCTTTGATTCCTGGAACAGAATTTAAAATAACAGAAGTTAGTGAAACAACTACAGGAACAGATACTACTGTAAAAGGAACATATCAGTCAACAGCAACTGCAGTAATGGGAACAGGTAAAGCTGCTTTAGAAGATGCACGAGATGCATTATCAAGATTGGTTACTGGTAATCAGCAAAGTGTTTATACAACACAAGATTTATATGGTGATGCAACTGCAGCAACTTCAACTAGAGAATATAAATTTAGTATAACTATTTATGATAAAGATTTAGGATATGATATTCCTGTTCCAAATGATGGAAATGTACCTCCAAATGCAGTACCTATTGTAATTAATGCTGGTACAGGAGTTACATTAGATGATATTGTTACTGAAATAAATAATCAAACAACAGCAAGTGGACCACAATTAGGGGATTATATAACAGCAAAAAATGTAAATGGATATTTAGTTATTGAGACAAATGATGGAAATTATGATGTTGAATTTGATGCTGCATTAACATATACTGATCCAACACATCCGACAACTCCTGTAACAGATGATACTTTAATTGAAGTTAATCCAGATTATTCAGGAAGAAAAGGTGCTGGTGCAGAGTTTATGGAAATAACTACAAGGGTTGATCAAACTTCGACTCAATCAAGTTTACAATTAAGACTCGATAAATTAGGAATTTCAGATAGTAAATTTGGTTCATTTTCAGTAGATGAGACTGGATTAATAACTATAACGGAAGGTGGAGTTCAATATGCCGTTGGTCAAGTATCAATCGCTAGATTTACAAATAATCAAGGTCTTTTAGCTGTTGGTAATAATAACTTTCAAGCAACACAAGAATCAGGAAAAGCAATATATAGCACAAATAATAATAATACTGCTGGAATGCAAGGTAAAACTTTGGAACTTAGTGAAGCAGATTTAAGTGAAAGTTTAGTAAACTTAATGGTATTTCAAAGAGCTTTTGAAGCGAATGCAAAATCAATCACAACTGCTGATGAAATGCTTACAACACTCATTAATTTAAAAAGATAATTTTATAAATAAAGCAAGAAAGTTCTTGCTTTATTTTATGTATAGGAAAAAATTTGGATTTTTTAATATCATCAATACTTGGAATATTATTATTATATTTTATATCTAGTGCAAATGTTTATCGTTCTATGTATAAGAAAATGAATGAAGAAAAAAGTATCATAGAAGAAGATATGGTAAAACTTGAATCACTAATTGAAAGATATGAAAAACAAGTTAAAATTGGTACAAACACACTAAAAACAAATCAAGAAAATTTACAAGTTGCACGAGATGATTTACAAGCACTAAGACTTGAAAATATAAATCTGAAAAATAAAATCAACGATTTGCAAAAAAGAAATGAAGAACTTTTTGCACAAGTTAATGCTATTGTTTAGAATGGAAATTTTAAAAAAATTAGTATATAAAATACTTTTTGGTATTTTTATTTTTAACTCTATTTTATATGCTAATAATGATTTATTAGAGTCTCAACCAGAAATTATTTTTGAAACAGAGAGACTTTTAGACTCACAAGAAAACCTAGAAATTCAAGTTGATTTTAATAAAGCGGTTTTACATTTAAAAAAAGGTGAGTACGAAGAAGCTATAAAGATTTTTGAAAAAACTGCTTTAGTTATAGAAGTACCATCTCTTTTAAATATGGGTATTGCTTATTATAAGCTTGGAGACACAGAAACTGCAAAAAGTTATTTAAATAAAATATATGAAAAAAAATCAAATCTTGTAAATCAAACTTTCTCTTTTATATCAGCATGTTATTATTTATATGAGATAACAAAAGATGATAAATATATAGTTGATTTGGTAAAGATATTTCAAAATAGTAATAAACTAAGCGACCACAAGCAAGTAATTACTGATATAAAAGACTCTATATTAAAAGAGTTAGCAAATAGATATTTACTTATAAAAGATTATAAAAATGCTTTAGGTGCATTAAATGCAATGAGTTACTCTCTTGACTTAAAAAAAGCGATGATATATATAAAGCTCAATGAATTTACAAAAGCAGCATCTATTATCAAAAAATTAAAAGAGATAGAAAAAGACCCAAAAACTCTTGATAAAATTTTATGGATTTCAACTTTTGTAGATTTGAAACTAAATAAATTTGAAGATGTAAAATTAACTTTGGATTTAATAAATAGTAGAAAATCAAAGTTCAAAGTAAATGTAGAACTTCCATTTGAAATCTTTTTTAATAAAGATTTATATAGCCCAAAAGAGTATTTTTATTCAGTGTTAAAGTTTGATGAATCAAGAAAATTGGATTTTATTTATTATTTTGCTCCTTTTATTTTTTCTGATTCTCAAGAAATAATATATGATTCTGTAAAGGGTTTTATTTATAGCCAACAAAGTAATGTTGCTAATTTAGAAGATATGGTTGAATACAATTCAAAATTCTTAAGAATTGTAAAAGAAGACCCAATTTTAAGAGTTAATGAACTAAATGAATTACTAAAAAAAGCAGAAAATAATAGAGCATATATGTTTTATAATTTAGCTTTATCTTATGCACAAATAAATGATATATATAATGCTAGTAAATATTTTGAAAGAGCATATAAATTAAATCCAGGAAACAAGTTATATTCTGTTATGTATTTAATCACTGCAAGTAAAACATCTCTTGGCATTGATGATAAACAAAAAGAATATTTGGATACGAATATAAGAAATAGTGGTGGCTTATATAGTTATTTTGCCAAAGAGATTTATAAATTATTTGTAAATACTCAATATGTTTCAAATGATCCTTCTTATGAATATGAAAATACGATGTTTTATAAAGCAATAGATTTTTTAAAAGCAATGAATGCAAATCAAACTTTAATAAATCATAAATTACTTGATGAATATGAAAGAGACCCTTTAATTTATTTAATAAAATTAGTACAAAGAAAACCTAAAGAGAACGATTTTGCTTACTATTCAAGAATGCAAGATAATATTCCATTAATTTATAATAATAATTTTTTACAAGGTCCTTTAATTATTCCTAAGTATTACATAGATATATTAAAAGCTTTAGGTATTTTTTCAAGAGCAGATTTTTATATTGAAGGTAATACTAATCCAACATATATTGTAAGTACAATTTTAAAAGATTTATATTCAAATAAAGTAGAAAATGCAATAAATAATTTAAATTATCTAAGAGATACTTATAAATATGATAATAGATTTACTATGTACTTAACCGTTGCATCATATTTAGAAGCAAAAAGATATGGAGATGCTTCTATTCAAATCTCTTTAATAAAAGCATTTTATAAAGATACAGATACTGATTTTTTAACAGCAATTCAACTAATACAAGAGTTAAATATTAATAGTGCAAAACAATTTTTAAATGTAAAATATCAAAATCCATTGATAGATTTTCAAATGATAGGATTTGATGAATATTTACTATCTTTATAATTTTTTTGTTATAATAATAGACAATTACTCACATTTAGGAGAATCTTATGGAAATTGGAAGAGTTGCACAAATCGATAATGCAAAACAAAATAACATAGAGAAAGCTCAAAAAGTTAGTACAATAGAAGAAAAAAACAAAACTATTCAAGATGAAGAATACAAAAAAAACTCAAATATACTTCCTGATACAGAGTTAAATGAGGTAATTATTGATAATGTACGATTTGGTTATAATAAAGAATCAAAAGATTTTTTTGTAAAAGTAACTAGAGGTGAAGCAGAATATAAATACCCAACAGAAGATATGATGAAAGTAAAAGCTTTCCTTTTACAAGAGTTAGAAAAACAAAATAGATAATACAAAAAGGTAATATTTTGGCATCAGATTTATCAAATATTTTAAAAAGTGAACTTGCAAACACATTAGAGCAATTATTGTCAAAAAAGACAAAAGTAGATAGTGTTGAAAAGTTTAAAAATGATACAAATTTAACACAACTAATTGAGTGTAATGTAAAACTTGATATGAAGGGTTTATCTTCAAGAATTCACTTTTATATTCCAGCTGTAAGTGCAACAAAATTTGAGTACTTAATGCTTGGTGGGATGGGTGAATTAAAAGAATCAATCGATGATGAAACAACAGATGCGATAAATGAGATAATATCAAATATTTGTGGAAGTTTTTCAACTTTAGTAAATGCTCAAGGTTTAAGTGATGTTGGTTCAATAAAATCTGAAATAAAAAGTACAATAAAAGTTGAAAATTCTGTTTTATCAGCAAAAGATGATGCTTATGAGTTTACGATTAGTTTAGATGACGAAAAATACAAATTAATGGTCGTTTTTGATAAATTGCTTCTTCCTTATTTTTCTGCAATAACTGGTATTTATCAAGAAGAACCAAAAGTACAAGTTACTCCATCTACTCCAGTTTCAAATAATACAGGAAGTAGTAATAATTCTTCTGTTACTCCTACATCAAAAAATTTAGAACTTTTATACAATGTAAAGTTAAAGTTAAGTGTAAGATTGGGTACAAAGATAGTTTTATTAAAAGATATTTTGAGATGGGATGTTGGAGAAATTATCGAACTTGAACAAATGGTAAATGAACCTCTTGAAATTTTAATAAATGGTGTAAAGATTGGAGAAGGTGAAGCTGTAATCGTTGAAGGGAAATTTGGTTTAAAAATTAAAAGAATCATAAATGAAGATTTTCAAATTGATAAAATAGGATTATAAAATGGAAATTAATAGTAATAATCTGATAAATAAAGATATTTTTCAAACAAATAAATTTGATAATATTAATTCTGAATCTTTAAAAGAAGACAAAGAATTAAGACAAGTAAGCAATGACTTTGAAGCATTTTTCTTAAATCAAATATTAAATGTTTCTTTAAAAGATACAGCAGTTGCAGGAGAAGGAACTGGTTCTGATATTATAAAAGGTATGTATTTACAATCTCTTGCAGATAACTCTACGGGAACTTTTGGAATTAGTGATATGTTATATGATTTTTTAAGTCAAAATAATAAAAAATAGAAGTAGGAATTTTTTATGATAGAAGTTATTATTGAAAATATGAATAGATTGATAAATGAGTTGAAAGATTCAATAAATTTGGATATTGAAGACATAAAAGCAGCAAAACAAGAAGAGCTTTTAAAAAGAAATGATAAAAAACTTTCTATCATTGAAAATATTACAAATTTAAAACAAGATTTAAATCAAGAACTAATAAAACAACTTCAAGCAGGAATTGATGTTAATATTTATAGAAGTAAGGTTGATTTTCTAGAAACAAATTTAAAAGAATTAAATGAATTAAATAAAAAATTGGCTTCTATAGTTTTACCTGTACAACAAATGTATAAAGAACTAATAGCTGATGTTGCTGCTAAGCAAGGAGGGCAAATTTTTGATATTAAAGCTTAGTTTTTTATCTTTAATATTAAATTGTTCTCTTTTTGCTGTCACGGTGTTAGTTTCAAAAACTGCTATAAAATACGAAGAAAAGATTGACCCTTCAAATGTTATAGTAAAAGAAGTTGAAAGTATCAACAAAGCTTGTACTCCTTTAACTTTACAACAGTTAGAAAGTAATCAATTTATAACAACTCACTATATAAATAAAAATATGATTATTTGTGACAAAGATGTTAAAAGTTCTGAAAATGAAGGTGTTGTTTTCAATTTTGGTGGAGTGAAAATTGAAAAAAAAGGAAGAATAATTTTTGAAAACAATGAGTTTATTAGAATAAAAAACTTAGATGGAACGATAGAACAAATATATAAAGATGGAAGATTAAAATGAATAAACTCTCTTTTTTAGGTGAAACTCCTACTATTGCATTAAGAAAAGCTCAAGAAGAGTGTGGTGAAGATGCAATAGTAATCTCTACAAAAAAAATAGCTAATGCAAATGGCTTAAACAAAGATATGTATGAAATTGTAGTAGCTATTGAAGATGAAGAAACAAAAAAGAATTTAGTTTATACAAAATCAGCAATTACAAAAGCAAATGAAAATCAAGAAGCTATAAAAGCACAAGTTTATGATTTTAAAGAAGAAATTCTAAAAATGCAACACCTTTTAGAGCAAGTGCAAAAGTCTATTTGGAATCCAAAAAGTCAACTTTTTGATTTGACTATTCCTCCTGAATTTGCTCCAATGTATGATATTTTTGAAAAAAATGAATTTGATCAAGAGATGACTTATACAATTATGAAAAAAACTATTAAGCAACTTCCAATCTCTTTAAAATCAAATCCTAATAAAATAAATGATTTTTTCAAATTAATTTTAAGAAGAGTAATTCCAATAAAACATGAAGTTCCTTTAAGACCACAACAAAGAAAAATTATAATGATGGTAGGGCCAACGGGTGTTGGAAAAACTACTACAATTTCAAAATTAGCAGCACGATATGCTTATAAATTAGGACAAAATTATAAAGTTGGAATTGTTACTTTAGATTCGTTTAGAGTTGGAGCAGTTGAGCAACTTCAAGCTTACACAAATATTATGAGATTACCATTAGAAGTTGTGAAAAAACCTGATGATTTAGCTGAAGCATTGCTGAGGTTAAAAGATTGTAACTATATATTTATAGATACGGCTGGTTCTAGTCAATATGATATTGATAAAATTGAACTAATAAACGATTATCAAAAAAAAGTAGAAGAACTACCAATTGAAAAGATTTTAGTACTTCCAGCAAATGTTAAACATAGTGATTTATTAGAAATTTATAAAAATTATTCAATTTTAGATATTGACTATTTAACTTTTACAAAGCTTGATGAGACTAGAAGTTTTGGAAACTTAATCTCTTTTGCTCATAAAACAAAAAAATCTATTACATATTTTTCTATTGGGCAAAATGTTCCTGATGATTTGATAGTTTCTGATGCTACTTATTTAATTGATTGTTTTATGAATCAAGAGTGTGCTAGGAAATAATTGTGCTTGATACAAAACTTTCACAAGCTAGTAAATTAATAGATATTACTAGTAATATAAAAAAGAATATTCAAAATTCAAGAACTAAACTTCTAACAATAACTTCTGGAAAAGGTGGGGTTGGAAAATCTACTTTTACAGCTAATATTGCTTTTTTATTAGCCCAAAAAGATTTAAAAATAGCAGTTTTAGATGCAGATATTGGTTTAGCAAATATGCAAGTTCTGTTTGATATAAAACCACAATACACTCTTTTTGAATATATAAATGGACAAAAGAATTTATCAGAAGTTATTTTACAAACAAAGTATAAAAATATATCATTAATTGCAGGGAAAAGTGGTTATCAATATGCTTCTGGTACAAATAGTTTTGTATTTACAAGGCTTGTAAATGATATTATCTCTTTAAATCAATTTGATATTTTAATAGTTGATACTGGTGCTGGATTAAATGACTATGTAAAAGAGTTTTTATCAATATCTGAAAATATTTTAGCAATCACTACAACAGATCCAAGTGCATTAACAGATGTTTATTCTTTATTAAAGATGTTGGCCATTGATAAAGATAGTTTGATGTTGTGTTTTAATCATACAAAAAGTTATCATGCTGGAGAGACAATTACAAATTCTTTGGTAAATTTGGCGAAAAAGAATAGACTTAAAGAAGATTTTATGATAAAATATTTAGGTAGTATAACTAGTTCAGAAAATATTTCAATAACTGGTAGATTAAGAAAGTTATTTGTTAGTGAATTTCCAATGGGTGAAATAACAATACAAATGCAGAGAGTTGTAGAAAAGATATTAATAAATATTCGGTAAAGGGGTTATTTAAGTGCTAAATACAATTTTAAATAATTCTATATTTTTATTAGAGATTGAAAAATGGTAATTGAGCGTTTTTCTCAAAATTTAATAAATAGTGGTATATTTAAAATATATATTGCAACAGGATTTTTTGCAACATTAATATTTTTTGTAGTGAATTCAGAACTATTTAGCCCAATAGAGATGATATTAGGAAGTATTCTAATAACTATCATTTTAAAAGGCTTGAGTAATTTGATGCTTTCATTTATGGTAAGTTCTTTTAGTCTTGAAAATAAAAAAGCAGAGTTTGATTTTAAATACAATGAAGAAAAAATAAATATTTTATTAAATCAACTTGTTGCTAAAGAAGCAGATCAAAAACTCAATAAAGATAGTGTAAACAATGATGAATTTAGTGCACAGAATAATGATAAAACGGCTCAAGTAGAAGCTAGTTAAAAGGAGTAAAATTTGATTGGTACGATAAATTCTTTAAATTCATTAAATCCTTTAAAGATAAACTTGAATGCTGTTCAAGAAACACAACCTGATGATAATAATGAATTAGCAGGAAAATCTTTTCAAGAGTTACTTGATGGTGCAGTTAATGATGTTAATAGCACACAAATTAAAGGTTATGATTCTATGAAAGAAATTGCAACAGGAAAAGTTGTAAATTTACAAGAAGCTGTACAAAAAATTGAAGAAGCAGAACTAACTATGAAATTAGCATTAGAGGTTAAAAATAAAGCTATTAATGCTTATAGAGAAGTTATGAGAATGCAAGTTTAATTAAAGGAGTTGTTATGGGTTTTTTTGATGGATATAATGTAGCAACATCTGGAATGAGTGCACAAAGAACTAGAATAAATGTAGTAAGTGCAAATATTGCAAATGCTAAGACAACTCATACGGCTGAAGGTGGACCTTACAAAAAGCAAGAAGTTGTTTTTGAAGATGTTTTAGTTGCAAATACAAATAAAAGAACAAATGCAAATGATGTTGAAACTACAAATAGTCCTTTATCAGAAAGTTCTTTAAGAGGAGTAGGAGTAAGAAAAATAATTCAATCAGATGCTAAACCAGTTTTAAAATATGATCCAACTCATCCTGATGCAAATGAAAAAGGGTATGTTGCATATCCTGATATTAATCCTGTAATTGAAATGGTAAATTTAATAGAAGCTATGAGATCTTATGAAGCGAATGTCACTTCATTTAATACTCATAGAGGTATTGATAGCAAAACTTTAGAAATATTAAACTCATAAAAAGATAATTAAATGGCAAGTTTAGTAGATGTTTTTGTACAAAACAAAACGACAACACTCGATGTTCCAACATCAACATCAAAAGATGAAGGTGTAAAAGAAGCACCTTCTTTATTTGATTCTTTATTAAGTGACACTGCTAAAAAACTTGAAAAACCTCAAGAAGAGATAAAAACAACTAGTAATAATACTAATGCGTTAGAAAAAAAAGAAAGTAGTTTAAATAACTTAGATGCTACAGAAAAAAACAGTATCGAAGTTTCTGAGACTAAAATAGAAAAAAATCTCAATAGTGAAGAGCCAATAACTAGTCAAGATATAGCAGATAATAAAGCTCAAAAATCTTTATCTTTATTAGATAGACTAATAATTGAAGCAAAAGGTGAACTATCTGAAGACAAAACAGTTTCTAATAATTCTTTAAACAAACCAAATGAAAATCTTAAAAATGAGCCAAATTTAGATAATAAAAGTAGTAAAGAAAGTGATATTGAAGTAGTTGATGAAAAAACAGTTGATATTTCAACTGAAGAAAATGCTAAAGAGGATACTTCTTTAGAAGAAAATAGTGAAAAAACAGAAAATACTAAAAATCCTATTTTACCAAACGATACTCAAATAAAAGAAGAAACGAGTAACAACTCATCTGATATAATAAAAGATAATAAAATTCAAAATGAAGTTATTAATAACGAAATCATAAAAACAGAAATATCAAAAGAAGAGAATAAAAAAAATACTACAAAAAAAGATAATATTTTAAATATCGAAAATAATCAACAAAAAAATGAAGAGATAAAAGTAGATAATAAAGCTTCTTTAGATAGTAATTTTAAAGAACTTCAAGAAACTGTAACTTCAGAAGGAAATACAGTTATAAAAAGTGATAATACTCAAACTTCAAATGATGCTAATAAAACTATTGATAATTTATTGATACCAACAACAGAAGATGGAAAACCTATTTTAGAAAATAATCAATTAGAAGAAAAAGTAGAAGCTAAAAAAAGTTTGATGGATTATTTAATTGAAAAAAATAGTCAAAAAAATATTTTAGAAGTACAAGATACTAAAGTTACAAATTTATCAAAAGATGAAAGTGTTGTTTCAAAAGATTTTGTTTCAAATATTTATTTAGGTGAACAAAAAAATTCTATGGTAAATCAATTTTTATTTAATAAAAATGAAGCTTTAAAATTATTACAAAATGGTTCAATATCTCTTGAAGATATAGAAAAAAGTGCAAATATTTTAAATCTAGAATTAGATGATGTATCTGTTGAACAAGATACTACTATACAAATTTTAAAAAATGCAAAACAAGATTTGGATTTAAGTAGCGAAAAGAAAAATATTTTAGATACGATGCTTAGTGAAAAAAATATTAGAAGTGCTGATATAAAAAATCTAATTACACAATCAGTTGAAGCAAGTAGTGCTTTACTTGATAATACACTAAATGTTTTTAATGATGTAACTGTTGATATAAATCCAACATTATTAAATAATATTCAATCTAGAATTATTGGTGCTAAACAACAAATGTCTCAAATGATGTCAGATGTTGCAAGACAGATGTATGAAAATTATAAACCACCTGTTACTGTTTTTAAAATCAATTTAAATCCAGTTGAACTTGGTAGTATTTCTATTTTAATGAAGAATGATAAAAATAATGGTTTAAATATTAGTATGAGTGTTTCAAATATGACAACTTTAGATACACTATTAGGTAATCAAGACTTATTGAGAAATTCTTTAGCTAAAACATTCAATGAAAATACTCAATTCAATCTTGACTTTAGCTCTTCTAACCAAAATAATCGAGGAAATGAACAACAATCTTCAAATAAACAAAATAGAAAGTTTGAAGATAAGATTGATACTCAAACGGTTTTAAAATTAAAAGAAGAAAATAAAGATAGAGATGATAGTTTAGATTATATGTAATGGAAGAACTACTATCTTTACTTAATGAACAAACTGTTTATCAATTTCTTCTTTTACTTGCAAGAATATTAGCTTTTGTTGTTTTTATGCCAGTTTTTGGACATACAGCAATTAATGTAACAGTTAGGATTGCTTTTGCATTTTATCTTTCAATATTCATATATCCTTTTGTAGATATTGTAACAAGCATAAATCAAAATAATTTTATAATAAGTTTAATTTCCGAGATAACTTTAGGTTTAGTTGCAGCAATGCTTGTAAATATAATTTTCTCAGCAGTTAGAATTATAGGGGAATTTGTAGAATACTCAACAGCTTTATCTATGGCTATGATGTTTGACCCAACGACAAACTCTCAAGAAGGTTTAGTTGCAAAATTACTTTTTTGGATATCATTGATGCTATTTTTCCAAACAGGAATGTATGAAATGACTTTAGTAATTTTGGCAAAAAGTTTTACCATGATACATTTAGGAAGTTTTAATATATTTTCTTATGATGGAATACAACTTGCAATAGATGAGATAAAAAGGATGTTTTCTTTTGCATTTGCATTTGCATTACCACTATTTTTTATTGGTTTTATAATGGATGTATATTATGGTTATGGTACAAAATCAATGCCAGCTTTTTCACCGTTTATTATTACTTTTCAGCTTAAATTCGCACTAATATTTATATTTTTGATATTAGGAATGGAGATATTTGCTGATACATTTACAAACTATTTTATTAATAAATTTGAATAAAGGTTGTTTTAATGGCTGATGATGAAGAAAAAACAGAAGAACCCACATCCAAGAAACTTGAAGATGCCAAAAATGAAGGTAATGTATCTAAATCAATGGAAGTTGTTGGTGCTTCTATTCTAACTTTTGGCTCAATCTTTTTATTGTTTTTTTCTGGCTCATCTATGTTAGAGATAAAAAAATTGATGATGCTTTCTTATAATTTTATAGGTCAAGAGATGGATGGTCCTCTTTACTATGCAATTACTTATACTGTTGTAATAACTTTATTAAAAGCATTAGCGCCTTTATTTATTTTAGTGATTCTTTTAGGACTTGTTGGAAATTGGGCACAATTTGGTTTTATTTCTATTCCTTTAAAATTTGATTTACAAAAATTAGATCCAATAAAAGGTTTAAAAAATATTTTTGGATTAAAAAAATTATTGGAAGCTTTAAAATTGAGCTTAAAATTAGCAATTATTATTACAGTTATGTTCATCATTTTTAGTTTAACATATAATGAATTTTTAGCAATGATGAATAAAGAAACAATGGCAACAATTTCATCAATGCTTCAATTAACAATATACTTTATATTCACAATTCTATTTATTATTATTATTTTTGCTATAATGGACTTTTACTTTTCTAAATATTATTATATGAAGTCTTTGAAAATGAGTAAACAAGAGATAAAAGATGAATATAAAAATATGGAGGGAGATCCTCAAGTAAAAGGTAGAATTAGAAGAATTCAAATGCAAATGGCACAAAAAAGAATGATGGGTAATGTACCAAATGCGGATGTTGTTATCACAAATCCAACTCATTATGCAGTTGCTTTGAAATATGATAATAAAGTAAATTCTGCACCAGTTCTTGTAGCTAAGGGTATTGATTTTTTAGCTTTAAAAATAAAAGATATAGCCAAAGAAAATAATGTAACAATAATAGAAAATCCAGCATTAGCTAGGGCTTTGTATGATCAAATTGAAGTTGATAAAGAGATACCAAATCAGTTTTATAAAGCAATTGCTGAAATTTTCTCTTATCTTTATGAATTAAAAAGAAAAAGGTAAAAATTGAAATTTATATTTGTATTGTTTTTATTAGTAATTACTTTAAATGCACAACAAGAAAAAGATTTTTATTATAGCTTTATTGATTCAAATGGACAACAAATTCCCCAAAAAGTAACTCAAACAATAGTTGATGGCTTGAACTATTTACAATATATAAGAGATTTAGCACAAGATGGAAAAATAAACGAAGCCTTTACAAAAATAAAAGATTTTAAAGAAAATAATAAAACAAAAATTTTGTATTCAGATATTATGATTTTATATTCAGAATTAGCATTAAAAAATCAATCAAAGAAATTATTACTAGAAACTTCAGTTGAACTAGAAAAAGCAATAAATAGCTCTTTAGTCAGCCAACAAGATTTATTAAAAGCATATATGATTTTAGTAGATTTAAAACTAGGAGTAAATAAAATTGAAGATGCAAAGTATTTTTCAAAAATAATTATAGAAAATTTTGATGATGAACTTACAAAAACTTATGGGAAAATATCTCTTTCAAAAGTTTATAAATACCAAAAAGATTATGAAAAAGCTACAAAAACTCTTTTTGAAATATTGTCTTCGACAAAAGATAAACAAGTTGCAACTGTTGTAGGGAATGAACTATTTGATATTTACTTATTACAAGGTAAAAATGAAGAAGCAAAAGAGTTAATGACTCAAATTCTTAAAAGTAATATGGCTTTTTATATAAATGATGTTTTTTTAGCAAATAAAAAAATTGATGTTTTTGCAAGACTTGGAATGATTGACCAATCAATCGAACTTCTTCAAGGAATTATTGAAAAGTCAAAAAAAGATGATGCAATAGAAGATGCAAAATTTAAGTTAGCAAATATTTATATGCAACTTTATGACAAAACAGATCTTTATTTAGATAAAGCGAAAACTTTATATAAAAATATTTTAGATGATTATCCAAAAGGAGAACATGCAAAAGATTCTCAAATGTATCTTGATGAAATTTTAATGAGGCAAAATATTTTGGTTCCAAATAATGTTGCTGAAAAATATACTGATAATGAAGATATGCAACAAAAAGCTCTACTTCAAGAACTAATAAATAATAATAAAAATAAGCAGTATGAAGAGATATTAAAATTTGAAAAAGCTTATAGAGAAATTCCAATTAAAATACTAAAACGATTTGGATATGACACTATAAATGACCTTTTAGATGAAGTATATATTCAAATTATAAAAGATTATATATCTAAAGAAGAGTGTGTTGAATTAAATAAAATCTTAAAAAATATAAAATTTTCAATTTGGCAAAAATTGGTTAATGATGAGGTTATGAGAGGTGGACTTATAAATTGTGTTGTAGAAGTTCCTTCGGAAGAGTCTTATTCCCAAATTAAAAATATTTTTAATGATACAACAGATGCAAATATGTATTTGATTCTTGAAACTATGGCTTATTCTCTAAATTATATAGATGATGCTTTATATTTTTCATCAAAAATTGAAGCTATAAATGATAAAAAAGTTTTAGAAAAAGAGTTTTTATATAAATATCAAGTAATTAAGGCTAAAAATGATTCTAATAGATTGGATAGATTTTTAAAATCTGTATCTGAAAATGAAGAATATATTTCACAAAATGAGAATAATCCAGTGATTATAGACTTTTATTATGATTACTATAACTATTTATTGAGAAATGACATTGAAAAAGCAAATAAAGTATTAAAAAAACTTTATGACAAACAGAATGAATTTAGAGCCTTTGTGTATTCTCCTTTAGTAGAGAGTGATTTGTCAAAAGTTGCAAAAAAAGAAAATAAAACTCAAGAAGCACTTAACTATTTATTAGAAGGAATAGAGCGTTCAAAAAGAATAAAACCAGATGAATTAGCAAGAATGTATTATGAGATTTTATCTTTATATAGTGATTTAGGAGATAGCAAAAATAGTGATGAATATCTTAAAAAATGTAAAGATTTAAAAAATGTATCAGAAGATAATTTATACAAAAAAATGTGTGATATGAAATGATTAATATAGAAGAATTATTAAATAAAATAGACTCTGCTTCTTTACCTATTGCTTTTGGAAGAATAACAAATATTTCAGCTATTACTTTAACGGCAATTGGGCTTGAAGTTGCAGTTGGTGATATTGTAAGAATAGAATCAGAACAACGATTATATTCCGTTTTAGGAATGGTTACAACTATAAATGATAGTTCTTTTATTATTGTGCCTTTTTCATTTATAGAAGGTTTTAAAATAAATGATAAAGTGTTTCTACAAAGAGATGGATTAACTGTAAAATGTGGAAATGGACTTTTAGGAAGAGTTGTTAATGCGTTGGGAGAACCAATTGATAATAAAGGTAAGATAAGAGATTTAGATGAAAATTCGGCCATAAATAAAATCTCTATGTCACCACTAGAAAGAGGAATAATTGATCAAAAGTTTTCTACAGGAGTTAAGGCAATAGATTCAATGTTGACTTGTGGAAAAGGTCAAAAAGTTGGTATTTTTGCAGGTTCTGGGGTTGGAAAATCAACTTTGATGGGTATGATAGTAAAAGGTTGTGAGGCTCAAGTAAAAGTTGTAGCATTAGTTGGAGAAAGGGGAAGGGAAATTCCTGAATTTATTCACTATAACTTAAATGATGATTTGGAAAATACAGTAATTGTTGCTGCAACTTCAGATGAGTCAGCATTAATGAGAAAATATGGTGCATTTACAGCTATGAGTATTGCTGAATATTTTAGAGATAAAGGTCTTGATGTTCTCCTTATGATGGATAGTGTGACAAGGTTTGCAATGGCTCAAAGAGAAATTGGACTAAGTACTGGTGAGCCACCAGTAAGCCGAGGTTATCCACCTTCTGTTTTTGCACTTTTACCACAATTAATGGAAAGAGCTGGAAATAACCAAAAAGGTTCAATAACAGCCTTTTTTACTGTTTTGGTTGATGGTGATGATATGAATGATCCAATTGCGGATCAAAGTAGGTCGATTCTAGATGGACATATTGTTTTAACAAGAGAATTAACTGAACAAGGATTTTATCCACCAATTAATCTTTTAAAATCTGCTTCAAGGGTTATGGATAAAGTTGTTACAAAAGAACACTATAATGATTTTTTAAAGTTAAAAAGAGTATTATCGCTAATAAAAGAGAATGAAGTTTTAGTTAGAGTTGGTGCATACAAAAAAGGTATGGATCCTGAGCTTGATAATGCAATGGCAAGAAAAGAGAGAATACGAGAGTTTTTAACTCAAAGTACACAAGAAAATGTCTCTTTTGATGAAATTATTACAAATTTTAGAAAGGTTTTACAATGATAGCACAAGTTAATTCCTCACTGTATAGATTAAATAATTTGAATAGTACTCAAGATAAGTTAAACTACCAAATGGGTGGTGAAAAGCTTGAATATGGAAGTGACGATTCTATGCTTTTTGGAAGACTTTCTCATATAAATGATAAAGTATTGACTCAAACAGAGATAAAAGATCAACTTGAAAGAACAAACGTTTTAAATAAGAATGCAGATTCAGCAATATCTACTGTGAAGCTTAAATTAGAATCAGTAAAAGAAGAACTTATTAAAGCAAATACATCAACAACAAGTATTGAAGGGCTGGAAGCAATTGCACAGAATCTTTCTGGATATAAACAAAATCTTTTAGATTTAGCAAATACTCAAGTTGAAGGGCAATATTTATTTTCTGGTTCGGATTCTTCAGTAAAAGCTTTTACAATGGATGCAAATGGAAAAGTAACATATAATGGAAATGATAGTTTAAGAAAAATTGCTGTTGATGAAGGTTCTTATAGAGAATCAGGAGTTAATGGTCTTGAACTTTTTTATTATACTGCTAACTCAGCATCAAAAGGTGAAACTTTAACTTTTGAAGATGCTGATAGAATACTTGACCAAGAGGGGAATGAATGGACATTAGATACGGCTACAAATATTTTGTCTAAAAAAAATTGGGATGGTTCGTTTGATACTTTAACTGTTACTCCTCCAACTGCACCAGCAACTGAATATAGCGTTACAGTACCAAATACTGATGGGACAAGATTTGAAGCAAAAAGAAGTGTTTTTGATTTGTTAGATGATGCAGTAAGTAGTTTAAAAGGTTTAGATAGTAGTGGAAATGCAACTTTAACTTATGAACAAAGACGTGCTGGAATTTCTTCAGCACAAGATGAAATAGATAAAGCGAATAATAATGTTAGTATTGCACATGCAGATTTAGGTGCAAGAAATAAGACATTCAATAACTCTTTAGATATAATAGAATCAAAAATTAGTCAATATAATAAAACATATACAGAAATAGGTTCTTCTAACTTAACAGAAGTTGGAATTAAACTAAAAAGCTTAGAATTAATGTTCTCAGCTTTATATTCAACTATAAGCCAAACAAACCAATTGTCATTAGTTAATTATATGAAATAGTTAGCTAATTAAATAATTTATGAATTTTGATTTTAAAAAGATATTTACAAGAGATTTAATCGCTGTAGCATTGTTCCTTTCAATGCTTGCGATTATAATTGTTCCTTTAAATCAAGAGGCACTTGACTTTTTTATATCAGTATCGCTTGCTATATCTTTTCTTATTTTATTAATTTCTTTATATATTCAAAAACCAGCTGATTTAACAACTTTTCCAACTCTTATTTTGATTTTAGTTGTATTTAGACTTGCTTTAAGTATTGCAACCACAAGATCAATTTTGGGAGAAGGGCATAATGGTCCAGATGCTGTAAGTTCTATTATTACAGCATTTGGTCAATTTGTTGTTGGTGGAAATATGGTTATTGGTATAATCATATTTATCATATTAGTTTTAATTAACTTTATGGTTGTTACAAAAGGTGCTACAAGAGTTGCAGAAGTTACTGCAAGATTTACACTTGATTCTATGCCTGGTAAACAAATGGCGATTGATGCAGATTTAAATGCTGGATTTATAGATGATATACAAGCACAAGCAAGAAGAAAAGCTTTAATATCTGAAGCAAACTTCTATGGAGCGATGGATGGGTCTTCAAAGTTTGTTAAAGGTGATGCAATTGCAAGTATTATTATTACTTTAGTAAACTTGGTTGGAGGAATTTTAGTTGGTCTTTTCCAACATAATTTGTCTATTGCACAAGCAGGAGAAACTTATACTATTTTAACTATTGGTGATGGATTAGTTAGTCAAATTCCAGCCCTATTATTATCAACAGCAACAGCTATTATTATTACTCGTTCAAATACTGATGATGAAAAATTTGCTACACAAACAGTTAATCAGCTTATTAAAGATAGTAAATCTTTAATTTTAGTTGGTATTGGTTTAATGCTTTTTGCATTAGTTCCTGGTTTCCCAACATTCATTTTAATGACAATGGGTCTTTTAATGGGTGGATTAGGATATATTATTATTATGATTGAAAGAGGTGATAATAATATAGTTACAAGATTCTTGAAAACCCCCGAAGTTAAAAAAGTTGATAAACCAGAAGATTTAAAAGAAAAAAGAAGAACTGCTTCTGCCGCTGATGAAACACAGACAATTGAAACAATTATGAAGTTAGAAGTTTTAGAGTTAAAACTTGGAATCCGACTTTTACAGTTAGTTCAAGGAAACTCTGAACTTTTAGATAAAATTAAAGCAATAAGAAAAACAATAGCTAGTGAGTTAGGATTTGTAATACCACAAATTAGAATTTCTGATGATTCATATTTATCACCAAATGAATATCAACTTTATCTTAAAAGAATTCCTTTGGTAAAAGGAAGAATTGAAGTTGATAAGTTTCTTGCGATGGGTGGAACAGGAAATGAAAAATTACAAGGTATTCATGTAAAAGAACCTGTATTTAATCTTGATGCAACTTGGATAACTGGTGATTTAAGAGAAGAAGCTTTAATGAAAGGTTTTACTGTTGTTGATGCTCCAACGATTATATCTACGCATATTTCAGAGATTATTAAACGACATGCAGAAGATATTATAACAAGACAAGATATCGTTGATATTGTTGAAAGATTGAAAAAAGACTTCCCTATAGTAATAGAAGAAGCAATGAAAGTTACTTCTTATGGAGCATTATTAAAAGTTTGTAAAGATTTATTACATGAAAAAATACCAATTATTGATATGTTAACAATTATTGAAGCAATAGCAGATATTGCAGAGTTTACAAAAGCTCCTGAAATTTTATTAGAACACGTTAGAGCAAAATTATATAGATTAATTACTCAAAAATTCAAAGATACTGATGGAATTTTGCATATTATTACTATTAAACCTGATGTTGAGCAACAGTTTATTGGAAAGTTACAAGAACACCATGGAATTTCTCAATTGATGTTATCTATTGCAGAGATAAATAATCTAGTAACTAAAACAAAACAACTTCTTGATGATGTAGAAATGAAAGGTTTTTCTAAAGTTTGTATGGTTGTTGATCCTGTTTTAAGAAAAAGAATATCAGAAATTTATGAAAAATTTGGACTTCAAATTGCTGTCTTATCTCATGCTGAATTAGATTCAAAAGCAAATTTTGCTATTGAAGGTACTTTAGAGTTCTAAAACTCGCTGCTTTTTTATATTTAAGGAAATTATTTGAAACAATATATTTTATTTTTAAAAGAGAATAAAATTATTAGAGATTTATCTTTAGTAAATTTTATCTCATCTTTTGGTGCATGGTTTTCTACTGTTGCAATATATACAATGGTTGTAGAATTTGGTTCTACTGAACTTGCTATTTCTATTGTTACAGCAATGCACTTTATTCCTGCAATTATAATTGCACCATTGAGTGGAGCAATTATTGATAGAGTTAGAATTAAACCTTTGATGATATCTTTACTTTTTGTAGAATTGCTTATGACAATTATGTTTTTAACAATAAATGATTTGAGTCATTTGTGGATTTTATTAATTTTTATTTTTATTAGAATGAGTGCAGCTTCAATGTATTTTTCAACAGAAATGTCGCTTTTAGCTAAACTTTTAGATGGTAAAAATCTTCAAACTGCAAACGAGATAAATTCTATAATTTGGTCATTTACTTATGCTGTTGGTATGGCAACAAGTGGATTTATAGTAAACTTATATGGTGTAAAAACGGCAATTATGGTTGATGTATTTATATTTGTTTTAGCAATTATTGTATTTTTGCAAATAAAACTTAATATAGAGCACAAAAAAGTTACTGAAAAGATTTTTGAATTAATGAAAGATGGTTTTTTATATATCAAAAATAATAAGGTTATTTTACATTTGATATTTTTACATGCAAGTGTTGGACTAGCTTCTTATGATGCTTTGATTACAATTTTAGCAAAAAATCAATATAAAGAGTTGATTGCGGTTCCTTTAGCTATTGGTCTTTCAAATGCTGTAAGAGCACTGGCTTTGATGATTGGTCCACTTTTTTTAAATAAAATTATAAATAAAGAGAATCTTCATTATCTATTAGTTTTTCAAGGAGTAACTATAATTCTTTGGGCTTTAACACAAGATAATTTTTATTTATCTTTAGTTTCTTTATTTTTTGTAGGATTAAGTACAGCGTTCTTGTGGTCATATACATATTCTCTTTTACAAAATAGTTGTGATAATAAATATATTGGAAGAGTAATATCGTATAATGATATGTTCTTTATGTTATCAAATGTTTGTACAACTATGTTTATTGGTTTTATGGCACATATTACAACAACGCAAGTTATTACGGTTTGTTTAGGAGTAGCTTTTTTATTATTTGCTTACTACTATACAAAAATTTTAAAACTGATTTAAGAAAGGCTTTTTTCTAAAAGCCCTTTAGAGTTTTGCTACTTTTAGAAATTTTAGAAATTTTGTTAAAAAGTAGTTATTAAATGATAGGTTTCCTTTTAAATGGAAACCATTTAAAAGGAGAGAAAATGATTTTAGATTATAAAGATGTAAATGATTTAAATAGATACAAAATAATGTCTGGAAGTATAGTTCCACGACCAATAGCATGGATAGTAACAGAAGATAATGGAGTTTTAAATGCTGCACCATTTTCTTATTTTATTCCAATCTCTACAAATCCAGCTCTTGTAATTGTTGCTATTGGAAGAAAAGAGAATGAAAGTCCAAAAGATACTTTAGCAAACATATTAAAAACAAAAAAGGCAACAATTTGTTTCCCAAATAAAGACAATGTAGATCAAGTTCAAAAATGCGCTATACAATTGCCAAAGGATGAGAGTGAAATAGAAAAATATGAAATAGAAGTAAAAAAAGAATTAGAAGATTATCCTCCTATGATTTGTTCTACTCAAACTGCGCTTTTTTGTGAGTATTATGATACTTATAAAGTTGATGGAGACATAACACCAGTTATTCTAAAAATAAATTATCAATATATTGAAGATGGACGAATAAATGAAAGAAATCATACAAATATAGATAGTATCGGAAGAGCAGGAGTTACTTTTAAAGCTATGGTTGATTTATAAAATAAAAATCTCTCTTTTTGAGAGAATTTTTAATATTTATATATCAATATATCTTGATATATAAATGTATTTGTGATACAATTTCCAAAACTTTATAAAAGGACAAATATGAAAAAAGTATTGATTTTATGTACAGGGAACTCTTGTAGAAGTATTATCGCTGAAGCACTTATAAATGCTAAATTAGAAGGAATTTATGCAGATAGTTCTGGTGTTCGTGCAAGTGGAAAAGTAAATCCAAATGCAAAAAAACTTCTTGAAGAAAAAGGGATTTGGAAAAAAGAGTACCATTCAAAAACTATTGATAAAGTAATAGATAATGTTTATGATTTAGTAGTAACAGTTTGTGACCATGCAAATGAAACTTGTCCAATGTTTCCAAAAGCTGTAAAAGTTATTCATGTGGGATTTGAAGATCCTGATGGAAAAGGATTTGAAGCTTTTGAAAAAACATATAAAGAGATAGAAGAAAAACTTCTTCCAAAAATTGTTGAGGTATTAAAATAGATGTTTGATTGGCTTGTAAACTTAACTTCAATTTTTGTATTTGATATTTTACGACTTTCAAAAGGAACTCATTTAGGTGAAGCTTTAAATTTTTTTATTTACGATACGATAAAAATATTTATCCTATTAATAACAATTATTTATATGGTTACACTTCTTAGAAGTTATTTTCCAATAGAAAAAGCAAGGGATTATTTAAGTGGAAAACACAAAATTGTGGGGCATATAATGGCAGCAATTTTTGGGGTAATAACGCCATTTTGTTCTTGTAGTGCAATTCCACTTTTTTTAGGATTTTTACAAGCAAGAATTCCTTTAGGAGTTACTTTTTCATATTTGATTTCTGCACCACTTAGTGATGCAGTTGTGATTGCAATGTTATTTTCTTTGTTTGGTTGGGAAATTGCTCTTTTATATGTTGGATTAGGATTATTAATCGCCATTGTTGCTGGACTTATAATTGGAAGTATGAATTTAGAAAAGGAAGTTTTAATAGAAGTAAAACCAATAAATAGTTGTTGTAATGGCTCAAATAGTGATGAAATTTTATTTTCTCAAAGAGCAAAAGAGTCTTGGGAATATACAAAAGATATATTTAAAAAGATTTATCTGTATGTGATTGTTGGAGTTGGAATTGGAGCATTTATTCATGGATATATTCCTGCTGATTTTATCAGCAAATATGCAGGCGGAGATGTTTGGTATGCGCCAATAGTTGCAGTTATTATGGGAATTCCTATGTATTCAAACGCTGCTGGAATTTTACCACTTGTTGAAGTTTTAACACAAAAAGGAATGTTACTTGGAACAGCATTGTCATTTATGATGGCAGTTGTGGCTTTAAGTCTTCCAGAAGCTATGATTTTAAAAAGAGTTTTAAGTCTGAAACTTATCTCTATATTTTTTGCAATTGTGGGATTTGCTATACTTTTAACAGGGTATTTATTTAATTATTTAATAGGATGAAAAAATGAAAATAGAAATTTTAGGAACAGGTTGCTCTAAATGCAAAGCTTTAGAAGAAGCCGTAAAACAAGCAGTTACAAAAATTGGTGGATTTCACGAAGTTAAAAAAGTTGAAGATATAGTTGAAATTATGAATTATGGTGTTATGAGTACACCTGCACTTGTTGTTGATGGAGTTGTAAAATCTACTGGAAAAGTTTTGAGTGTTGATGAATTGTTAACACTATTTAAAGGAATATGATGGATATTTTTTTACAAACAATTGGTTCAATAAATGATGAAACAAGAGTCAAAATATTGCATTTTATAGATATACACAATGAAGTTTGTGTTTGTGATATAGAGAGCTCTTTTTCAATGATACAATCAAGAGTTTCAAGACACTTAAAAATCTTAAAAGATGGAGGTTTTTTAAGAGTTGATAGAAGAGGGCGTTGGGCATATTATAGTATAAGAACACCTTTAGATGTTTTTAGACAATCAATTTTAAAAGAAATTAGTTATTTAAACTTAGAAATTCCTGCATTAAAAAAAGGTTGTGAGGTATGTTAATTCCAATTTGCATATTTTTAGTAACTTTATTTTTAATCATTACTCAACCAAAAGGTTTACAAATAGGAACAACGGCCATTTTAGGTGCAATTGTTGCTTTAATTTTAGGTGTAGTAAGTATCAATGATGTTTTAGATGTAACAAACATAGTTTGGGATGCAACTTTAGCTTTTATTGGAATCATTATTTTATCTTTAGTTTTAGATGAAATTGGCTTTTTTGAGTGGTGCGCCTTAAAAATGGCAAAATTTTCAGAAGGAAGTGGAATAAAAATGTTTGTTTATTCCATTTTATTGGGAAGTTTTGTTTCAGCACTTTTTGCAAATGATGGAGCAGCTCTTATATTAACACCTATTTTATTGGCTAAAATGAGAGTTTTACAATTAAGTACAAAAACTATAATTGCTTTTTTACTTGCGGGTGGTTTTATAAGTGATAGTGCGTCTTTACCTTTTGTATTTTCAAATCTTACAAATATAGTAACTGCAAACTATTTTAATATAGGTTTTGTGGATTATTTTCTTAATATGATTATTCCTTTTATTGTGAGTGTTATTGCTTCAATAGTTTTTTTATGGTTAATTTTGAGAAAAGATATTCCAAAAAAAGTTGATGTAAGACTTTTAAAAGAACCAAAAAGTGTTATAAAAAATATGAATCTATTTTATTTTTCTTGGTTTTTTCTAGCTTTTTTGTTGAGTGCTTATGCTTTGGGAGATATTTACAAACTTCCTATCTCTTTTTTTGCATTAGGTGGAGCATTAGTTCTTTTAATAATTGCAAGTTTAACAAAAAGTGTAAATGCAAAAAATATTATAAAAGAAGCTCCTTGGCAAATCGTTTGGTTTAGTATTGGTCTTTATATTGTTGTTTATGGTTTAAAAAATGCAGGATTAACTGAATATTTAACAACGATATTAAATTATTTAGTTTTGCAAGGTGATACAATAGCTATCATATCAACAGGGTTTATAAGTGCAATTTTAAGTGCAGTTATGAATAATCTTCCAACAATTATGATTATGGATATAGCACTAAAAGATATACCAAATGAGGCTTTAGCTTATGCAAATATTATTGGATGTAATTTAGGTCCAAAAATGACACCATTTGGAAGTTTAGCAACTCTTCTTTGGCTTCATGTTTTAGCAAAAAAAGGTATAAAAATAAGCTTTTGGGAATATAGTAAATTTGGTTTGATTATTACACCACCTGTTTTACTACTTGTTCTTTTGGCAGTTTAAAATAATTTTTAAACTGCTAAACTTTTTAGATTTATAAAGAGTTTTTTTACTAAATTTAACTAAAAAAATAACAAAAAAATAATCATTAGATTTCAGTTTGATTACAAAAAATAATTATATAACCTTTTATTCAAATAATAAAGAATATATTGCTAAAAATATAATTTTAGGAAGAGTATTATGAATAATTTGAAGCTTAGGAATAAAATCTTACTTATATTGGTATTACCGATTTTAGCGATTTTTATGCTTTCATCTGTTTTGATTTTTGAAAAAATTGAGAAAAAATCAAATATGAATAAAACTTCAAGCTATATTGATTTTACGGTTAAAATCTCAAAAGTTTTAACGGCTTTTCAAAAAGAGAGAGAATTATCAATTTTATATTTAAATAGTTATGGAAAAATAAAAAAAGATGAATTAGAAGAGCAAATAAAAAGTAGTAATGAAAATTGGAAACAATTAAATGATTTTATAGAAAATTTCAATTTAATCAAAAAAGATAATAATCTTTTAGAAAAAATAAATAATTTAAAAAACTCTTTTCATAGATTGGATGAAATAAGAAAAAATACAATAGATTTAAGAGTTGATATAAAAGAAATTGAGAACTTTTATAATGAAAAAAATCTAAATCTTATATCATTTTTTGATGATTTATTAATATATTCAAATAGTAAAGAGTTATCAAAATCTTCTTTGATTTATATTTCAATAATAAATATAATAGAAAAAGTTTACAATGAAAAGATTTTAGTAAAAAGTATATTTGAACACAATTTTATGTCAAATAGTAACTATAACAATTTTATATCACTAATAGTTTTTCAAGACTCATATTTAGAAGTATTGAAAAAAAATTTATCAAATGAACAACTTGAAGATTTAAAAAAACAGTTAGAAGATAATAGTTTTAAAGATATAGAAAAATTAAGAAGTATAATTTTTCTTAAAATTGAAAAAGAAAACCTTTTATCACAAATAAAAGAGGCTTTTGGATATGGTGGATTAATACATTTATATAAAAACTATGTTTTAACAAAAGATGAAAATTTATTAAATAAAATTCAAAAAAGTCATACAAAAATATTAAGAGCTATAAAAGATTATAAAAAATTAGAGTTCTCAAAAGAAGAAGAGGAGTTACTAAATAACATCCAATTTGCTATTGATACATATATGGCAGCTGCATATAATAGTGAACGTATAGATGAAGCACAACTTGATTCAAAAACTTTACAAGCAATAGATACTTTGTCTAAAAATATTTATGGTGCAAATAGCAAAAAATGGGAAGAAGCATCTTCACTTAAGATTACAATTTTTGAAAATATAAAAGATAAAATGGTTGAAGATATGCTTTTATATATAAATACAAATGTTAAAACTTTAGATAATCAAATAGTATTATTCTCTTTATTTTTAATTGTTTTAATCATTTTAATTTTTGCTGTAATTATATTAATGACAAGTAAAGTTTCAAAATCTATTAAAAAGTTTGAAAATAATTTAACTCAATTCTTCTCTTATTCTATGAGAGAAAAAGATGAAATATATTTGGATAGACTTGAAGGAAAAGATGAATTTGCTTTGATGACAAAAAATATGAATACTCAAGTTGAAAAAATAGAAAAAATTATTGAAAATGATAAAAAAGTTATTCTTGAAATAACAGATATTATGGAAAAAGTAAATAATGGCTTTTTTGAATATTCAATCAAAACAAAAGCTTCAACAAAAGAGTTACAAACTTTAGTTGAAATTATAAATAAAATGATTGATAGAACAAGATTGAAAATTGATAGTTTAAATATGCTTCTAAATAGTTATACTCAAGGTGATTACAAATTTAAATTAGATGAACAACATACAAGAGGAATGTATGGAGATTTTGGGATACTTTGTAATTCAACTGTTCTTTTAGGACAATCTTCTTCAGAACTTATTGCTATGATTACAAATGCTGGTGTTGAACTTGAAAAAAATACAAAAATTCTGACAAACTCTTCAAATGAATTGGCTGTTTTATCTTCAGAACAAGCAAATTCTTTAAAACAAAGTTCTGTTGCCCTTGAACAAATCACAGCAAATATAAAAAATAACAATGAAAATATGGGACAAATGTTAAAAATCTCAGATGAACTAAATAGTTCTGCAATAGAAGGAAATAAATCTGCAAATCAAACTTTTGTATCAATGGATGAAATAAGTAAAAAAGTAAATGCTATAAATGAAGCAATAATTGTAATAGACCAAATAGCATTTCAAACAAATATTCTTTCACTTAATGCTGCTGTTGAAGCAGCAACTGCTGGAGAAGCTGGAAAAGGTTTTGCTGTTGTTGCACAAGAAGTGAGGAATTTAGCAAATAGAAGTGCGCAAGCTGCAAGTAAAATAAAAAGTCTAGTTGAAAGTGCAAATTTTGAGGCAAATGAAGGTAAAAATATTGCAGATAATATGATAAAAGGTTATGAAGATTTAGCTTCAAAAATCTCTCAAACAAAAGAGATAATAAATAGTGTTACGATTTTTAGTAAAGAGCAAGAAATAGGAATTATTCAAATAAATGATACGATTTCAAAGATTGATTCTGCTACACAAAAAAATGCCAAAACAGCTTTAAACATAGATAATTTATCAAACGAAGTTTCGAAATTATCTAATAAATTACTTCAAATTACTTCACAATCAAAAATCGATGATAAATATTATGAAATGGTTGAGAACATAAATTTGATAAAAGAGTTATCAACTTATAAAAATGATCATATAAACTTTAAAAAAAGATATTATAAAACACTAAATAATTTTACAAATATTGTTATTGATAATTCTGAATCTTGTAATGTAGGAAAATGGATGATATCTTGTGAAAATAATAATGAGATTTTTGTAAAAAATGAGAACTGGAAAGTTCTAAAACAAACTCATAAAGATGTTCATCAAAAAATGCAAGAATATATTACTCAAAATGCAAATAAAATTGAGAACAAAATACTTAGACAAATTGCAAGTCAAATAGAAGATGCAACTATGAAATTTTTTGATAGTTTAAATAATATTTTGTATTTAGAATCAAAAAATAAAAAGTAATAAATACTTTTTATTGAACTATTTGATGAAGTTTTGAACACTGTCCTAGATATGTATCTACTCCACACATATCATTCATAATGTCATTGAAACTATGAGCACGAGCATTGTAAACATATACAAAAATCTCATCACCTTTTTTCAAAAAGTTTTTTTTACCAAAATCTGTATAAGCTGTTGCACCTGCTGCGATTAAAATACCTTTTGCTTTGTGAGCATCTTTTAAAAACTGCCCAAGTTCTTCAAGTGGTCCACAATCTTCTTGTGTATTTATTTTTTCAACCATCCAATTTTTTAGCTTCTCAAAAAAATAACTATATGATTTAACCGCACTTGTAGTTCCATAATCATATACTATTCCATCTCTTTTAATAAAAGAAGAGATATGATATTTACTTAATATTCCTTTTTCAGTGAAATTATCAATTTCGATAATATCTTGAGAAATTCCTTTAGTTTTTTCTCCCCAATTCTTTTTACAACTTAATTTATTTCCATCTTGAACTCTAAGAGAGCAGTCATTAAATGCTGCAAAATATCTTGGAATTATGTCTATAATTTTTTCATTTTCATATACAAAATCGCAAATCAATGCAACTTCTGCTTCAATTTGTAAGTTATCTTCTTCTCTACCATGAGTTAAAATAATCTCATCACATATTGGATATGTTCCTAAAAAACTATTATGGTTTTTAATATAAAAAGGAAAAAGTCCTTTAGGAGCATCTTTTTCAGTTGTTTGGATTACTGAAAATTCATCTGCTTCCCCAGCTTCTCCTAGATGATTTGCGAAGTTTCCTGCAACTGCAAATCCTAAATAATCTTTTAAATCTTCCAATAAATTCATCAATATATCCTATAATTTTTTAAAACAAAAAGTTAATTTATAGTATAACATTAATTAAATTTACAAAAAGTCAAAGTAGAGAGATAAATTAATAATATAAGGATTTTTTAAAAAAAGAGAGTTTACAAAAGGTTAAAAACCTTTTGTAAATATAGGAAATTAGATAGTTCTCCATTTTGCTGGTCCAGTTGTATGAATAGAGTTACCTTCTGTATCAACAGCAACAGTAACAGGCATATCAACTACATCAAATTCATAAATAGCTTCCATTCCAAGTTCTTCAAATGCTAAAGTTTTTGCACCTTTAATTGATTGAGAGATTAAATAAGCTGCTCCACCAGTTGCAATTAAATAAATAGATTTGTATTCTTTTATTAAATCAATAGTTGGTTGTTTTCTTTCAGCTTTTCCAATCATTCCCATGATACCGATTTCCATCATATCTTTAGTAAATTTATCCATTCTTGTTGATGTTGTTGGTCCTGCAGGTCCTACTACTTCATCTCTTACTGGATCAACTGGTCCAACGTAGTAGATAAATCTGTCTTTTAAGTCAACACCATTTGGAAGTGGTTTTCCTGCATTTTTATATTCAACAATTTTTTTATGAGCAGCATCACGTGCTGTTAAAATTTTTCCTGAAAGTAATAAAGTATCACCTGATTTAAACTCTTGTAATTTTTCTTTTGTTAAATCGGCAATATTTACTCTTTTAATAGTATCCATTGGAAGTTCAATATCTGGCCAAAGGTCTAAAGATGGGTTTTTAAATATTGCTGGTCCATCACCTTTTAATTTGAAGTGAATGTGTCTTGTTGCTGCACAGTTTGGAATCATAGCAACTGGAAGTGAAGCTGCGTGACATGGGTAATCTAAGATTTTAACATCTAAAACAGTTGTTAATCCTCCTAAACCTTGTGCACCTATTCCAACTTTATTGATATCTTCATAAAGTTTTAATCTTAACTCTTCTAAAGCATTTTGAGGACCTCTTGCTTTTAATTCATGAATATCAACATGTCCCATTAAAGACTCTTTTGCTAAAAGCATAGCTTTTTCTGGATTTCCACCAATACCAATACCTAAAATCCCTGGAGGACACCATCCTGCACCCATTTGTCTAACATTATCCATAACCCAATCATAAATACTATCACTTGGATTTAAAACTGTAAATTTAGATTTATTTTCACTTCCTCCACCTTTTGCAGCAACAGTGATATCTAATTCATCAGAATTATCAGTTGTTATATGAATAACTGCTGGAGTATTATTTTTTGTATTTGTTCTTTTTCCTGCTGGATCTGCAACTACAGAATATCTTAAAGTGTTATCTGGATCAGTATAACCTTTAGCTACACCTTCATTTAAAATATCTTCTAGGTTTCTTGAAATATCTAAATTAGCTTTTAACCCAATTCTTATAAAGATATTTACACTTCCTGTATCTTGGCAAAGGGGTCTATGACCCATAGCACACATTTTTGAGTTAATCAAAATTTGCCCGATAGCATTTTTTGCAGCTTCACTTTCTTCTTTTTCGTAAGCTTCAACCATTCCTTTTACGAAATCTTCTGGATGGTAAAATGAAATATATTGACAGGCAGATGCAACTGAATCTATAATGTCTTGTTCTGTGATTTTTTTACTCATAAATTTTCCTTTGTTTTGTTTAGAAATCCTAAAATTATATCAATGCACTTTTGAAAATAGGCTTTTTTTAATGCTAAAAATAAAGATATTTTTAAAAATGTTTAATTTTGGAATATAAAATAAATTAGTGTATAAAAGAGCGTACAAAGCCAAAATATGGCTTTGTATAAAAAGATTTAAGCAAAAAATCTTTTTTCAGTTTCTTCAAGTAAATTAGCACCAGAGAATTTAGCTCTTTGAACTAATTCCCAGAAGTATCTATAAGTTGCTCTATCGTGTAACTCACCATCATATTGGATTGGTCCCCATTCAGCATCTTGAGCTTTAATTAAGATATTTTGAGCAGCTTCAAGTTCTGTAAAATCTGGTTTCATAGCATCAACGATAGCTTGAACTTGTGTTGGGTAAATTGACCACATTCTCATAAATCCGAACTCATTTCTTGCTCTTTCAGCATCTTTATAAGTTTGGTATGGATTTTTTAAATCTAAAGTTACGTTGTGTGCAGGAATAACTTTATTTTGAATTGCAGCTTGTGCAACTCTAGCTTTTGCAGCACCAATTAATCTATGATCAAATTGACCTGGGCTTCTCATATTAATTGCTGGAATTGCTCCTTGGTATCCTGAAACAAAGTCCATTAAACCAAAGTCTAAAACTTGTAACCAAGGTAAAGTTGCAATTTTTTCTACATCTTGTAATGCACCATGAGTTTCAATTAATACGTGAATAGGAATTTCTCTTTTAATTCCAGCTTTTTTTGCAACTGCTTGAATATACTCAATTTGAGTTTTTGCATCTTCATAACAAGTTGATTTTGGTAATGTGATATATGCTAATTTTTCACCAGCACCAGGAACTAAAATATCAACATCTTGTCTCCAATCTGGATGTGAATGGTCGTGAATTCTAGTTCCTGCCATACCATATGGATTTTCAGCAGAATTAACAACTCTAACAATCATATTTGCGTGTTCAACTTCTTTACCAGTTTCTGCACCATCTTCGCAGTCACAAGTAATATCAAAAACTGGACCCAATTTTTTTTGCATTTCAAAACCTTTTAGGATTAGCTTTTCGCTTCCTGCAAAGTGTTCACAAGTTGGGATGATTGGTAAAGATTTACCATTTTCAAATAAAGCTTCGCTTGGGTGTGTCATATTTTTTCCTTTTTATTAAAATTAAATTTGTTTTATTTTTTTTCAGTAACTTTTTTTGGGATTACAATAGTGTAATCTAAATCTAAAACAACATTTGGTAAATATTTACCATCTTCATTTTTTGGAGTTGGAGTCTCTTTTGGAGTTTGATTTTTTAATCCAATAGTTCTAACTCTTAATAATCCAATATCTTCTCTATTTACTTCAATTTTTTCTAAAATTTCAGTATATGCATAAATAGTATCACCAGCATACGTAGGATTAGCATGAGCTCCACTATTTATAGCACATACCCATTGTGCATTTTGCAAACCATTAAATGAAATAGCTCTTGCCATTGAAATAATGATTCCACCATACATTAGTCTTTGACCCATTGGTGTACTTTTCATCATATGGTCATTGAAATGTACTTTTGCATTGTTTTGGTATAACTTAGTTGCAAGTGTATGATCACTATTATCAACAGTTATTCCTTCAGGATGGTCAAGTCTTTCACCTATTTCATAATCTTCAAAGAAATATTTTCCACCAGTTGAATCTGTATCAACACATTTAATAGTAGGAATATTAATTTGCGAAATTGGTGTTGTTTTTGCAAAAGTTGGAACTTCATTTACTCCACTCAAATTTGTGTGGTCTTTTTTATGAACCATTACCCATCTTTTAAAATCAAGTACAACAGCACCATTTTGATTTACACCAATAGAGTGAACATAAATAACTCCACTTTTACCATTTGAATTCTCTTTTAATCCAATAACAGTCGAAGTCATAGAAACTGTGTCTCCAACATATACAGGATTAGGAAAAGCCATTTCTGCATATCCTAAATTTGCAATTGCATTTAAAGAGATATCTTGTACAGATTTTCCAAATGTTAGGTGAAACATTAAAATATCATCAAGTGGTCTTTTATCATATCCCATTTGCTTTGCCACTAAATCAGAAGAGTGTAGAGCAAATCTAGAACCAGTAAAAGCGATGTATAAAGATACATCTCCTTCACTTATTGTTCTAGGAAGTGGATGAACTATTTTTTGACCAATTGAAAAATCTTCAAAAAAATTACCCATATTTATTTTAGACACTTTCTCTCCTTATTTACCAAATAGATTTTGACCTAAAGCTTTGTATGTTTCATACAATCTAATCATTTTTCTAGCCCATTTGATTTTTGAAGAATCTACTAATTTATCATTATGTAAAATTACTTCTTTTCCTTCTTTAGTTGCTTCTTCATATTTTGCTATCATATCTTCATAATCTTCAACTTCAGATTGTTTTGGAGTAAAAATATCATTTATATACTCTATTTGAACAGGATGAATTAAACATTTTCCATCAAATCCTAAGTTAAATGCATCTTTTGTTGAATCTTCACAAGCAAACTCATCTTTAACATCAAAATGTGGACCATCAATTACAGTTTTTCCATAAGCTTTAGAAGCTAGTGCAATTTGTGATAGGTAGTTGAACATTGCTTTTGAACCTCTTTTTATGTCTATTTGAAGTCTATTTGCAAGTTTGTTTGAACCAACAACAACAACTTCAACTTGAGGACTAGCTGCACAAATTTCATGTATATTTAAAACTGCAAGAGGAGTTTCAATCATAATCATAAGTGTAAGATCAGGATTTACTTCATTTATTAATTCAACTGCCTCTAAAACATCATCTTTTGATTGAATCTTAGAAAATAATAATCCATCCAATTCAATCTCTTTTGCTAAAGCTAAATCTTTTTTTAAATCTTCACTTCCAAGATTATTTATTCTTAAAACTCTTTCACTTTCACCAAATTTTGAACCTTGTTCTTTATAAACTTCTTTTATTGTTTGTCTAGCAACTTCTCTTTGTTCTTGTAAAATTGCTTCTAGGTCAAAAATTACTGTATCAGCTAGAACAGTTTTTGCTTTTTCTACATTATGTTTATTATATGAAGGAATAAGTAACATAGATCTTCTTGCTTTATATTCAACTATTTCTTGCCCAGTGATTTTTGCTTTTTCTAAATCATTTAAATTTTTAACTAGTTGTTTTCTTAGAACCTTACCATTTTTAGTTCTTGGATAATCTTTCATAGTAAAGATTCTTTTTGGTGCTTTATATTTTGCTAAATTTGCTTGAGAGAATGCTAAAATCTCTTCTTCTTGCTCTTTTGTTAATTCAGTATGACCAACAACAGCAATAGCAACTAAAGTTTTCTCTTTTTCAATATCAAGTCCAAAAGCAACACAATCAGCAACTAATGGGTGAGTTTTTACAACTCTTTCAATTTCATGTGGACTTACTCTAAATCCAAATGTGTTGATAATATCATCTTTTCTTCCAATAAACCAGATATATCCATCTTTATCTTTTCTAGCATAATCACCTGTAAAGAAATATCCATCGTGTCTTGATTTTGCAGTTTCTTCTTCTAATTGCCAATATTCTAAGAATAATCCTGGATCATCTTCTCCAATACAAATCATTCCTTCTTCTTCTAATCCAACTTCTTCTAAAGTTTCTGGATTTATAAGTTTTACAATATGTCCTGGTTGTGGGAAACCTGCACTTCCTGGACGAATAGGATTATATTTTGAGTGAGAAATATAATAAGAACATTCACTCATTCCAATTGCTTCATAAATATCTTGTTTAAATCTTTCTCTCCAAAGTCCTAACATCTCATCTGATAAATGCTCACCTGCACTCATACAATATCTTAATGATGGGCAATCATCAAGTGTAAAGTCTGTTTTTTGGATGATTTGTCTATAAATTGTTGGAACTCCAATGAAAATTGTACATTGGTGTTTTTTAATTAAATCAATCCAAGTTGAAGCATCATTAGCTCCTTCGTATGCAATAACTGTATGACCATTATACAATGGGTCCATAAGTGCAGAACCTAAAACATATGTCCAGTTAAATTTCCCAGAGTGCATGATTCTATCGTTTTCTTTAAAATCGAACCAATAATCAGTTGCTGGTTTTCTACCAACTAATGATCTATGTGAATGTAAAACACCTTTTGGATAACCAGTTGTTCCTGATGTATATACTAAATAAGCAGGTTCTCCTGATTTTGAGTTATAGTGATTTGGTGTTGAATCGATTGTTTTAAAAATTTGATTTAAAGCGTAAACATTTATATCTTTTGGCTTTTTTAAATTTTCAACACTATCAATTCCTGCAACAACAATAGTTTTTAAGTTATCTAAGTTTTCTAAATATGGAACTAAGTTTTCATACATAGTTGAACTTAATACAATAGCTCTTGCTTGAGAATCTTCAGCTAAATATTTAACTTCGCTACCACTTAAGAGTGTTGAAGTAGGTACTGCAATAATTCCAGCTTTCATTGTTCCAAAAAATGAAATAGGGTATGCTAAAGAGTTTTTTAAACATACTAATACTCTATCTCTTGGCTCTAATCCAATTCCTGTAAAGAAGTTTGCAACTTGGTCAGATTTTTTTGCTAATTCTTTATAAGTTATTTCATCAGTTCCAAGTTTATCATCTTCGATGATCATAGCAATATTATTTTCTTTTGTTGTTCCAATATGTGAAGATGTACAAGCGACACCAATATTTAAAAATTCTGGTACTTCTAATTTAACTAATTGACTCATTTTAATCTCCTAAATTTTACAGTTGACCATATGGCCAGTTTTCTTTAAACGTATGAATTGGCATTTTATTTAAAACAGATAACGCAAATAGTTCATCTTCTTTTGTTAAACTATTTAATGCATATGCTCTTAAGATATTTTGTAAAGATTTTCCAAACATTGGTGGATCTAACATTTCACCTTCATATCTAATAGCACCACTTAAAAGTGCATCAGCTTCAATAGCCGCTTTTAAAATAGAAACATCTTTTGCAATCTCATTTGGAGATGGAGTAAATGCAACCTTACAAATATTGATATGGTTTGGAGTAATAACTTGTTTTCCAGTTAATCCCATAGCATTTTCTCTAATAGCATGAGCATAAACATGTCTACTTGCTTCATCACCATGTAAATCTAACCATCTTCTTATATCTTTTTTCTCTACACATGAATCAGGTAATGAATGTGGTGTAAGCATAACTTCAACTCCACCAATAACTCCTTTTCCTTTTATTCTTGCTTCTAATGTAAGAATATTAAAGAATGTTTGTAGTTCATCAATCCATCCTTTTGGAGTGATTTTATAAGCCATTGCTTTTGAAAAATCGTGAATACCAAAAACAATATGTTTAACAGTTGAATATTCCATCAATCTATCAGCAATTTGAAGTGATTTTGGATGTTCAATAATTGGTTGAATTGTTAATTTACTTCCAATTGAAACTAACCAAGATGATAAATCTCTGATTTCAGCACTTCCATAAATTTCTCCAGCTTTTGCTAAAACAATAACATCAATATATTGGTGAATTTGTTTTAACATTTTTAAATCTTCTTCATACTCTTCAGTTCTAAAAGGATTTATTCTTACAGCTATTTGAAAGTTTCTTTCAGGGAATTTTGGTAATTCTTGAATTAATAACTCTCTACTCATGGCTTTTTGTCTACAACCATCCTCTAAGTCAAATAAAACTGTATGAGCTTTTGTTTTATAAGCATGTTTTTGAAGTCTTAATTTTGCTTGTTCCATACTTTCATATGTTCCATCAAGTGGATTAAACTTAATTGGCGGATAGTAAATTTGAATACCAGGCCAATAACCACCTAATACTGGTGTCAAATCATCGTTTGCCGTTAATTTAGATAAATCTATCGTAGAAGTCATCATATATCACCTTTCATAATTTTTGCTATATTTGTTTTATATACAAAATAGATTATACATAAAACTAATAGAGAATTTATACACAAATTAAAATGAATTATTTTTATGGCTTTTAAAATAGCAAATAAATTTAAGCTTAAAATAATAATAGCCTTTGAAAGACCTAAAATAAGGGAATTAAAACTTAAATGGAAGTCAAAAAAGTCTAAAAATATAATAAAACTTTTTCAGACTTTTTTAGGAAAAGAGTTAAAATATATAAAAATTTGAAAAAAAATCAAAAAATTTATAAATCTTGTAAAAAATTTAAGTTACCAAAGTACTCAATTAAAAATGGTTTTGATACTTTTTCAAAACTATCTTCATCTTTATATAAATTTATAAAAAATTCAAAATCTATATTTCTATTTTTTAAAGCTTCTATTGAAAGTAGTGTATCATTTATACAACCAAGTTTTGATGGAGTTATTAAAAAAGCAAGACTATCAAAAATATTTATCAAATCTATCATAAAAATATCTTTTTTAAGTGGAACCATAAGTCCTCCAGCTCCTTCTATTATTAAAATATCGCAAAAAGATTGTAGATATTTTTTTTTCTCTTTTAAAAATTCTATATCAATATTTGTATTTTGACTTGCGATATAAGGAGCTGCTGGAAGTTCAAATTGGTAAGGAACAACATCATTTATAGAAAGTTTTTCAAAATTTGGGTTTAATTTTTTTACTAATTCAAACATTTTTGTACCATCAAGAGGTTTATTATTTATAACTCCTGTTTCACAAGGTTTGAAATAACCAACTTTTAAACCATTTTTTGCAAAATAGTTTAATAACTTTTCGCAAGCATAAGTTTTTCCCACATCTGTATTTGTAGCGCTGACAAATATTGATTTATTTTTATAATAAGTGATGTCATTTTTCATAATAATCTCTTTTTTGTTATAATAGGACGTTTTTTAAAAAAGTGATTTTATCATAGTAAAAATAATAAGGGTTTGATGTGAGTAATGAAATAGAAGTAGAATTAAATGATGAACTAGATTTACAAGAGCCAAAAAAATATAATGTATTTCTTTTAAATGATGATTATTCAACTATGGATTTTGTAATAGATGTTTTAGTAAAGATATTTAGAAAATCAACACAAGATGCTACAGAAATAATGTTAAATATACATAATAACGGAAAAGGATTATGTGGAATTTATACTCATGAAATAGCTTTAACAAAAGTTATGCAAGTAAAAACAATGGCTAGAGAAAAAGGCTTTCCTTTAAAAGCTGTTATGGAAGAAGAATAAAATGATAAGCAAAGAATTAAGACATATTTTTGCACAAGCTGTAAGTTATGCAAAAAGTAGTAAACACGAATATTTAACAGTAGAACATGTTTTTTTGATGTTGATTAATGATCAAACAATTGAAAATCTTTTTATAGATTTAGGTGTTGATACAAATATTTTATTTAATGAATTAAAAAGTTATATAGATGAAAATACTCCTTTGCTTCCAAATGATGCAAATGATGAACCAATAGAAACAGTATCTTTATCTTCAACGATAGATTATATGGTTTCTCACACTCAAAGTAGTGGAAAAACAAATGCAAATGTTGAAGATATGTTTGTAGCTATTTTAAAAGATGAGAAGAGTTATTCTACATATTTATTAAAAAAATATGGAATACAAAGAGTTGATATACTTGAAGAGATTTCTCATAAAGATGAAGATGAACAAAAAAATGATGAAAATAGTGAAAATGAAAAAGTTTTAGATAAAAATTCTAGTGAATTAGTTTCAATTGCAAAAAAAGGTGAAATTGATCCTGTAATTGGAAGGGATAGAGAAATTTCAAGAGTAATTGAGATATTAAGTAGAAGAAAGAAAAATAATCCAATACTTGTTGGAGAGCCTGGCGTTGGTAAAACTGCAATAGCTGAAGGTTTAGCTTTACAAATAGCACAAAAAAAAGTTCCAGAATTTTTATTGGATTCTAAAGTTTTTTCACTTGATATGGGTTCTATGATTGCGGGAACAAAGTACAGAGGAGATTTTGAAAAAAAATTAAAGAGTTTATTGAAAGAAGTTTCAAAAATAAAAAATGCAATTTTATTTATAGATGAAATTCATACAATTGTTGGAGCAGGAAGTGTTGGTGGGTCTGCTATGGATGCTTCAAATATTTTAAAACCAATGCTTGCAAATGGAAAATTAAGATGTATTGGTGCAACAACTTTTAGTGAATTTAGAAATGACTTTTCAAAAGATAAGGCACTTAGCAGAAGATTTGCAAAAGTTGATGTTGAAGAACCAAGTATTGAAGATTCTATTTTGATTTTAGAAGGTTTAAAATCAAAATACGAAGAATATCATGGTGTAAAATATTCAAAAAGTGCAATACAAAGTGCTGTAGAACTTAGTAAAAAATATATAACTGATAGATTTTTACCTGATTGTGCTATTGATGTTATTGATGAGGTAGGTGCAGCTAAAAAAATTAGTTTAGCAACAACTTTAAAGACAAAAGCAGAAAGTAATATAACGATAACTTCAAAAGATGTTGAAGAAATAATTTCAAAAATGGCTCATATTCCACCAAAGAGTGCAACAAAAACAGATTTAAGTTTATTAAAAAATTTAGAAAAAAATATGCAAAAAAGAGTTTTTGGACAAGATACTGCAATTTCAACTATTGTACAAGCAATTAAAAGAAATAAGGCTGGATTAGGTTTAGATAAAAAGCCAATAGGAAGTTTTTTATTTACAGGTCCTACTGGAGTTGGAAAAACAGAAGTAGCACGTGAATTATCTTTACAAATGGGAATACATTTTGAAAGATTTGATATGAGTGAATATATGGAAGCTCATACTGTTTCAAGACTTATTGGAGCACCTGCTGGTTATGTTGGATTTGAACAAGGTGGACTTTTAACAGAAGCTATAAGAAAACACCCACATACAGTTTTATTACTTGATGAAATAGAAAAAGCCCATCCTGATTTGATGTCAATTCTTTTACAAGTTATGGATAATGCACAATTAACAGATAACAGTGGTAATAAAGCAGACTTTCAAAATGTTGTTTTAATTATGACTTCAAATTTAGGGGCAACTGAAGCAAATGTTATGGGATTTGCAAAAAATGAAAAACTAAATGAAAATAAAGCAATAAATAAATTTTTTGCTCCAGAATTTAGAAATAGATTAGATGCAGTTGTAACTTTTGAAAGCTTAAATATTGATGTTGTTTCAAAAGTTGTTGGTAAATTTATAGAAGATTTAGAAAAACAACTGGTTGATAAAAAAATCAAAATTGAAATTAGTGTAAAAGCAAAAAAAGAGTTAGCAATATTAGGTTATGACAAAGCAATGGGAGCAAGACCATTAAATAAAGTTATTTCAGATAAAATCAAAAATCCTTTAACTGATGAAATATTATTTGGAAAGCTAAAAAAAGGTGGTATTGTGAAAATTGACTACAATAATGAATTTATTTTCAATTTTAGCAATTTATAACACTATTTTTATACAATTGTTTGGTTATAATTGCGAGATTAATTTAAAAAATATACAAAGGGAAAGAAATGAATAGAATTTTATTGGGTTCAGCTATTGCTGTATTGTTGCTCTCAGGATGTACAGAAGATAAAAAAGAAACTTCTAATCAAACAGTAACAAAAGAGGAAACAACTCAAAAGATAAATGAAACTTCAAATAATACAGTTGTAGAATCAACTAATAAAGTTGTAGATGAAAAGAAAAAAGCTCAAGAAGTAGTAAAAGAAGATACTACTAAAGATAAAAAAAATGAACAAGTTGAAAATAAAGAAGAAATAGCAGTAGTAACTCCTGACGGTGAAACATTATATAAAGTTTGTGCTTCATGTCATGGACAAAAAGCAGAAAAAGAAGCTCTAGGAAAATCACAAGTTATTGCAGGTTGGGATAAAGAAAGAATTATTACTGCTATGAACGGATATAAAGATGGAACTTATGGTGGAATTATGAAAAATATTATGAAACCACAAGTTGAAACAAAAACTGATGAAGAAATAGAAATATTAGCTACATATATCTCTAATATAAAATAACAACATATAAAGGAAAAATCCTTTTATATGTTTAAAACATTAAATTTTCTAATTTAAGTAAAATTTAAACAAAAATCTCTTGACAAAAAGAGAAAAAGGTATTATAATTCCCGTCCAATTTAAGATGATAAGTTAAAAAAAGATTCCGGCATAGCTCAGCGGTAGAGTAGATGACTGTTAATCATTTGGTCCCTGGTTCGAACCCAGGTGCCGGAGCCACTTAAAATTTTAAATATGATCTTTAAAAGAAGAAGTTTAAGAAGAAGTAATCTTTGTAAACTAAATATGTTAATCAAACAAACAAAGAGAAAAAAAACAAGAAGTAAAACTCTTGTCTATTCAAAAAAACATGAGTGATAATTTTGTAATTTAAGTAATTATAAAATATGTCAGTTTCAAAACTACATAAAGATTAAAGAGATTTAATCAAAAAATTTATGGAGAGTTTGATCCTGGCTCAGAGTGAACGCTGGCGGCGTGCTTAACACATGCAAGTCGAACGAGAACGGATTATAGCTTGCTATAATTGTCAGCTAAGTGGCGCACGGGTGAGTAATGTATAGGTAATATGCCTCTTACTAAGGGATAACAATTGGAAACGATTGCTAATACCTTATATTCCTTTTTATCAAAAGATAAAAAGGGAAAGATTTATTGGTAAGAGATTAGCCTGTATTGTATCAGTTAGTTGGTGGGGTAATGGCCTACCAAGACGATGACGCATAACTGGTTTGAGAGGATGATCAGTCACACTGGAACTGAGACACGGTCCAGACTCCTACGGGAGGCAGCAGTGGGGAATATTGCACAATGGACGAAAGTCTGATGCAGCAACGCCGCGTGGAGGATGACACATTTCGGTGCGTAAACTCCTTTTATATAAGAAGATAATGACGGTATTATATGAATAAGCACCGGCTAACTCCGTGCCAGCAGCCGCGGTAATACGGAGGGTGCAAGCGTTACTCGGAATCACTGGGCGTAAAGAGCGTGTAGGCGGATTGATAAGTTTGAAGTGAAATCCTATAGCTTAACTATAGAACTGCTTTGAAAACTGTTAATCTAGAATGTGGGAGAGGTAGATGGAATTTCTGGTGTAGGGGTAAAATCCGTAGAGATCAGAAGGAATACCGATTGCGAAGGCGATCTACTGGAACAATATTGACGCTGAGACGCGAAAGCGTGGGGAGCAAACAGGATTAGATACCCTGGTAGTCCACGCCCTAAACGATGTACACTAGTTGTTGTGAGGCTCGACCTTGCAGTAATGCAGTTAACACATTAAGTGTACCGCCTGGGGAGTACGGTCGCAAGATTAAAACTCAAAGGAATAGACGGGGACCCGCACAAGCGGTGGAGCATGTGGTTTAATTCGACGATACACGAAGAACCTTACCTGGACTTGACATAGTAAGAATGATTTAGAGATAGATTAGTGTCTGCTTGCAGAAACTTGCATACAGGTGCTGCACGGCTGTCGTCAGCTCGTGTCGTGAGATGTTGGGTTAAGTCCCGCAACGAGCGCAACCCTCGTCCTTAGTTGCTAACAGTTCGGCTGAGAACTCTAAGGAGACTGCCTACGCAAGTAGGAGGAAGGTGAGGATGACGTCAAGTCATCATGGCCCTTACGTCCAGGGCTACACACGTGCTACAATGGGGTATACAAAGAGCAGCAATACGGTGACGTGGAGCAAATCTCAAAAATGCCTCCCAGTTCGGATTGTAGTCTGCAACTCGACTACATGAAGTTGGAATCGCTAGTAATCGTAGATCAGCTATGCTACGGTGAATACGTTCCCGGGTCTTGTACTCACCGCCCGTCACACCATGGGAGTTGAACTCATTCGAAGCGGGGATGCTAAAGTAGCTACCTTCCACAGTGGATTCAGCGACTGGGGTGAAGTCGTAACAAGGTAACCGTAGGAGAACCTGCGGTTGGATCACCTCCTTTCAGAGAAATACTTTAAGATTTGTTTCTTAAAGTATGAAAAAAAAAGATTGATTACATATTTAGTTTATAAAGATTATTTAGAACTAATAAGAAATGAATAGGTGAAGGGGCCTATAGCTCAGCTGGCTAGAGCGCTCGACTGATAATCGTGAGGTCTCAGGTTCAAGTCCTGATAGGCCCACCATGAATAATCTTAGAATCGGGTCCTAAAAGAATGAATATTTTTTTGGGTGATTTTGGGGAATTAGCTCAGCTGGGAGAGCGCCTGCTTTGCACGCAGGAGGTCAGCGGTTCGATCCCGCTATTCTCCACCATCTTATTAATAGATAAACTATAGAAGAAGAATAAATTCTAATATAAGTTTTATATAGAGATATATAAGATTTATATTAGAACTTATAAAAAGTAAGTTTCTAATGATATTTAAAAACATAATGTTAAAGTCTTTAATTTTTTCGTAAAGATTAAATAATAGATATAAAGAAGAGATTTTTTATAAATATTAAATAATTAAAACAAAAAAAATTTCATATCTTAAAAATGTTTATTATGAAAATAATAGATATAACATAGATAGAACACAACTAAATTATTAGATATATTGAAAAATGTACTTAATAAGATAGTAGCCAAAGAATATTATCAAACTAAAAGTATTAATTTACTTTTAAAAGGCAAATAACTCTTTCGAGTTATTTATTAATAAGCTATTAAGGGCTAATGGTGGATGCCTAGACTGTAAGAGGCGATGAAAGACGTATTAGGCTGCGATAAGCCTCGGGGAGCTGCCAAAGAGCTTTGATCCGGGGATTTCTGAATGGGGCAACCCAATATAATGAGAATTATATTACCCTACGGGGAGCGAACCTAGTGAAGTGAAACATCTCAGTAGCTAGAGGAAGAGAAATCAAACGAGATTCCCAAAGTAGCGGCGAGCGAAATGGGATTAGGACAAACCCAATGCTTGCATTGGGGGTTGTAGGACCATGATATGAGACTAAAGAGGATAGATGAAATACTTGGAAAAGTGTAGCATAGAAGGTGAAACTCCTGTAATTAAAATTCTCAATAGCTCTAATGGTATCCTGAGTAGGTCGGAACACGTGATATTTTGACTGAAGCCGGGGGGACCACCCTCCAATCCTAAATACTACTTACAGATCGATAGTGAACAAGTACCGTGAGGGAAAGGTGAAAAGTACTCCAGCGAGGAGAGTGAAATAGAACCTGAAACCATTAGCTTACAATCATTCAGAGCCCTATGATTTATCAGGGTGATGGACTGCCTTTTGCATAATGAGCCTGCGAGTTGTGGTATCTGGCAAGGTTAAGTCAAGTACGAAGCCGTAGCGAAAGCGAGTCTTAATAGGGCGAATTAGTCAGATGCTGCAGACCCGAAACGAAGTGATCTATCCATGAGCAGGTTGAAGCTGGTGTAAGAGCCAGTGGAGGACCGAACCCGCAGGCGTTGAAAAGTCTTGGGATGACTTGTGGATAGGGGTGAAAGGCCAATCAAACTTCGTGATAGCTGGTTCTCTCCGAAATATATTTAGGTATAGCCTTGTGTTGTAGCATATGGGGGTAGAGCACTGAATGGGCTAGGGCTGCTTACCGCGGTACCAAACCCTATCAAACTATGAATACTATATGTGGAATCACAGGAGTCAGGCGGTGGGTGATAAAATCAATCGTCGAGAGGGGAACAACCCAGACTAACAGCTAAGGTCCCTAAGTTACATCTAAGTGGAAAACGATGTGGAGTTACTGTGACAACCAGGAGGTTGGCTTAGAAGCAGCCATCCTTTAAAGAAAGCGTAACAGCTCACTGGTCTAGTGATTCTGCGCGGAAAATATAACGGGGCTAAGATGTACACCGAAGCTTTAGATTCAATTTTTAATTGAGTGGTAGGAGAGCGTTCTATTCAGCGTAGAAGATGTACCGGTAAGGAGCGTTGGAGCGGATAGAAGTGAGCATGCAGGCATGAGTAGCGATAATTGAGGTGAGAATCCTCAACGCCGAAAACCCAAGGTTTCCTACGCGATGCTCGTCATCGTAGGGTTAGTCGGGACCTAAGTCGAGTCCGAAAGGGGTAGACGATGGCAAATTGATTAATATTTCAATACCAACATATAAGCGCGATGTGGGGACGCATAGAGTTAATCGAGGTCACTGATGGAATAGTGGCTCGAAGGACGTAGGCTGTTAAGTAGGCAAATCCGCTTAACATTAGGCCGAGATCTTACAGGCTCTTGACACTCTTCGGAGGAGATGGAGAATCGATGATACTGTCGTGCCAAGAAAAGCCACTAAGTTTATTATATGTTGCCCGTACCGTAAACCGACACAGGTGGGTGGGATGAGTATTCTAAGGCGCGTGGAAGAACCCTGGTTAAGGAACTCTGCAAACTAGCACCGTATCTTCGGTATAAGGTGTGCCTACTTTTGTATATGAACTTGCTTCAAAAAGCGAAAGAGGTTGCAACAAAGAGTCCCTCCCGACTGTTTACCAAAAACACAGCACTTTGCTAACACGTAAGTGGATGTATAAGGTGTGACGCCTGCCCGGTGCTCGAAGGTTAACTGATGATGTCAGCGCAAGCGAAGCATTTGATTGAAGCCCGAGTAAACGGCGGCCGTAACTATAACGGTCCTAAGGTAGCGAAATTCCTTGTCGGTTAAATACCGACCTGCATGAATGGCGTAACGAGATGGGAGCTGTCTCAACCAGGGATCCAGTGAAATTGTAGTGGAGGTGAAAATTCCTCCTACCCGCGGAAAGACGGAAAGACCCCGTGCACCTTTACTACAGCTTGACACTGTAGCTTGGATATTCATGTGCAGGATAGGTGGGAGGCTATGATGACTAGACGCCAGTAGAGTCGGAGCCATCCTTGAGATACCACCCTTGAATATTTGAGTTACTAACTGCGTACAATTATCTTGTATCAGGACAATGTCTGGTGGGTAGTTTGACTGGGGCGGTCGCCTCCTAAAAAGTAACGGAGGCTTACAAAGGTTAGTTCAAAGCGGATGGAAATCGCTTGTTGAGTATAATGGCATAAACTAGCTTGACTGTGAGACATACAAGTCGAACAGAGACGAAAGTCGGTCATAGTGATCCGGTGGTTCTGTGTGGAAGGGCCATCGCTCAAAGGATAAAAGGTACGCCGGGGATAACAGGCTGATCTCCCCCAAGAGCTCACATCGACGGGGAGGTTTGGCACCTCGATGTCGGCTCATCGCATCCTGGGGCTGTAGTCGGTCCCAAGGGTATGGCTGTTCGCCATTTAAAGCGGTACGCGAGCTGGGTTCAGAACGTCGTGAGACAGTTCGGTCCCTATCTTCCGTGGGCGTAGGAAAGTTGAAGAGATTTGTCCCTAGTACGAGAGGACCGGGATGAACGTACCACTGGTGTACCAATTGTTCTGCCAAGAGCATCGTTGGGTAGCTACGTACGGATGTGATAAGAGCTGAAAGCATCTAAGCTCGAAGCCAACTCTAAGATTAACTTTCCCTGAAGTTCCCAGCAAGACTAGCTGGTTGATAGGCTGGATGTGTAAGCGTTGTAAGACGTTTAGCTGACCAGTACTAATAGAACGTTTGGCTTATTTTATACATTTCTTTGGTTTACTATCTTATTAAGTATTTTTACTTAATATGTGTTTGAAATTTTTTAGACTTTAACATTATCTTTTATTCACACTTAATCTTCGAGTTAAGTAATAAGATCAATTACTTCTTTATTTGCTTTTATTACTTAACTTGCTGGTGGTACTAGAGAAGAGGAAATACCCAGCTCCATTCCGAACCTGGAAGTCAAGCTCTTCATCGCCGATAATACTGCAGGGTCCCCTTGTGGAAACGTAGGTCATCGCCAGCTCTTTAAGTTTTTTCTCAAAGCCTTTCCTAAGTTAGTACTTCCTTACTACCTTTGGTGAGGCTTTTTTTTAGCACTTCCTTCCTTTATTTACTCTCTTTGTATTTATTCCAAGTAGTATATTGTGTTATGTACTCTTTTTTAGATTTTTTATCCCTTTATGTTTCAGCATATCTTACATTGACACACTATTAAAAATTCCTTCTCTCTACTATCTAGTGCTAAGTTTTATTTTTATTATGCCTTCCTTCCCTTTTATCTTTTTAAGCATATTTTATTTCATTATTTCTTGTTTTTTATATATTATTTGATTTTTCAACTGTGTAGTTCTATTTAGAGTTATTTTTATTAATCATTATTGCTTCTTTTATATACGTTAATCCTCTACGTTTTAATTCTTCAATATAACAGATTAAACAAAAGAAATACAACTCTCCTAATTTTATAGGCATAAAAAAAGCCAAGCTTTTATAGCTTGGCTCTCTCTTCTTTTGGAATTAACAAATATGAGATTATTTACTTTCTAAAATCTCAATTGAAACTATTTTATCACCTTGTGTGATAGTATCTAAAGTTTTAAAACTATCTTTGTCTGTTACTTCAATTCCACCAAAAACAGTATGATGTCTATCTAGGTGTGGACAAGGAACAAAACAAATGAAAAATTGGCTTCCACCAGTATTTCTTCCTGCATGAGCCATAGATAAACTACCTCTATTGTGAACTTGTTTTGGAGCATCAATTTCACATTTAATAGCCCAGTCTGGACCACCCATACCTGTTCCATCTGGACAACCACCTTGTGCCATAAATCCTGGAATTACTCTATGAAAATTTAAACCATTATAAAATCCATCATTTGCAAGTGTTGCAAAATTCGCAACTGTATTTGGAGTTTCTTCATTAAAAAGTTTTATCCAAATTATTCCTTTATCAGTTGTTATCTTTGCATAAGCAAATTTTGCTAATTCTTCTTTTGAATAGTTATATTCTTTTAATTCTTGTCTAGATCTAAACATAATAAATATTTTTCCTTTTCTTAATTTCCCGAAATTATATCAACTTTTGGTGATAAATAGTTTAATTTTATAAGGTTTTGCACAATTTCTTTAAATACTGGTGCTGCTGATTGAGCTGCATAATAGTAATACCAATTTGGTCCAGTAGAAATTGGATTTATTACAGTTACTCCAATTGTATACGAGTTTCCTTTTTCATCATTTACAAAGCCAAAAAAAGATGAAATATATTTTTTTAAATAACCACTTCCTCCTGCAATTTGTGCTGTTCCTGTTTTTCCACCTATTTCTAAACCTGGAATTTTAGCTGATCTTCCTGTTCCTTCATTAACAGTTTTTATTAACATTCTTTTCATTTCATCAGCAGTTTTTTTAGATATTACCTGTTCTAACGGTTTATCATAGGGTGAAGCATATTTATTTTGATCCCCATCTCGACTCAAATAAGATACAATTTTAGGTGTTACCATTGCACCATCATTATTAAATACAGAATATGCTTTTATAAGTTGTATAAAAGTAGCTGTCATACCTTGTCCAAATGATACAGTCGCTTTATAAATATTATCTCTTTTTTCTTTATCTCCTACAGAAAATTGCCAAAGTTTTGGCATAACACCTTTTTTTTCATAAGGTAAATCAATTCCTGTTTTTCTTGTAAAACCAAATTTTTTCATTCCTTCAAAAAATTCAGGTCCTGTTAATCTTTGTGCAATTTGTAGTGTTCCAATATTTGAAGAAAAAATTACTATATCATCTAAACTCAAAGTATGTTTTGAAAATTTATGATCATCTTTAATAAAGAATTTTCCAATAGGGTAAGCGCCTTTTGCCGAGTTAAAATTATATGCAGAAAAAGTTTCATTTGATTTAACTAATCCTTTATCCATAACTAAAGCAATTGATAATGGCTTTACAATTGAACCTGGTTCAAATTGATATTCAACGGCATTTACATTTAAAGAACCTATATCTTCTTGTCTGATTTTTTCAGGATTAAATCTATTAGAAGATGCTAATGATAAAATCTTTCCTGTACGACTTTCCATAATTGTAACCATTATTTCATCAGCACTTAATCGTTTTTTGTGATTATCCAATGTTGTTTCATTGTTTTTTTGAAGTTTTAATGGAATGTTTAGTTTTAAAGCATATCCATCTTCTCTTTTTGTCATTACAGAAGTTCTATTAAAAGATATATATGATAAAACATCTCTATATCCTTGCAAAATACCATCTTTCCCATCATTTAAATATTTATTGTAAGAATTTTCTAAGCCTTTTATTCCATTTACTTTTGTTTTTCCAGCATCTGATTCAAATTTTGAAATATATCCAACAACTGGAGTTAGAGTATCATTATATGAAAAAGTTCTTTTTTCACCACTTTCACTTATAGTAAGGCTTCTTACAATTCTAGAACCATTTACTTGTCTTGCAGTAAAAACATCAAGTTGTCTTAATTTGAAATCTAATTCTTTTAAATTCTTTGCAGATCTTGAATCTATACTATAAGATAAAACTAAATTACCAGGAGTTTTTTCTCCTTCTTCTAGTTTAGTTTTTAAAGTTTTATAATCAATTCCACTATATATAGAAAAAAGAGTTAAAAACAGTTCTTTTTTATCTGGATCAAGGTGTCTTGTATCTATTGATGCTCTATATAATTTTTTAGAAGATGCAATTTTGAAGTTATCTTCACTTATGATATCTCCACGAACTGCTAATTCATTTTTTTCACCTTTTAAAGAAGGTAAATGCCGTTTCTCATTCATTGTTCTAAAAATAGAGAACATTAAAATTAATAAAGCTAAAAAAATTAGAGTAAATAGTATGACGATTTTTTTTGTTTTATTCTTTTTTTCGATTTCGTTTGAAGACATATTTATCCATATTATTGTATAATGAGATATGAATTTTATCAAAAAAAAGATTAAACCTATCGAAAATAACCCAAATTTAAAAGATGCAGATTATGTATTGTTTATATTGGTGTCAGTATTAATTATAATTAGTATAATTTTTTCATATTCTTTGACTATTTACACTGTTGAATTTTTTGGTTATGACCAATATCATTTCTTTTTAAGACAATCTTTAGTTGGAATAGTTTCTATATTTATAATGTGGTTTTTAGCAAAAACTGATCCAGATAGAATTATAGGAAAAATATCATGGATTCTTCTAATAACATTTTCTTTGCTTATGATTGCAATGCCCTTTTTGCCTGGAGCTTTAGTTACTGCTTCTGGTGGTGCAAATAGATGGATTAGGCTTCCTGGAATTTCTTTATCACCTGTTGAATTTTTTAAAATAGGGTTTATTTATTTTTTATCTTGGTCTTTTCATAGAAAAGTTATTCATCAGCCTAAAAAAGGCTTATTAGATGAAGCTTTACTTTTATCTCCATATTTTTTAGTATTTTTTGGAGTTGTATTTATTATTGCTTTTTTACAAAAAGATTTAGGTCAGGTTGTACTTTTAGGAATAATATTAGTTGTACTTTTGATATTTGCGAATAGATCTTTCAAAATATTTTTAGTATTAGGAACTATTGCTTTAGTTGGTTTGGTTGGTTTAATCATTGCTGCACCTCACAGGATAAAAAGAATTCACTCTTGGTGGGCTATGGTTCAAGATGGTATTTTATCAGTGCTTCCAGCTTGGGCTGAAGTTTTGAGAATAGATGATTTACCTGAACCTTATCAAGTTTCTCACTCTTTAAATGCAATTCATAATGGAGGAATTCTTGGGCAAGGTGTTGCTTTAGGAAATTTAAAATTAGGCTTTTTATCAGAAGTACATACTGACTTTGTTTTGGCAGGAATGATTGAAGAAATAGGATTAATAGGACTGATTTTTGTAGTTGGAATACTTTTTTGTGTTGTATGGAGAATCTTTAAAATAAGTAGACGAGTAGAAAATCCAATATACCATCTTTTTAGTTTAGGAATTGCATTGATGATTATAATTGCATTTTTGATTAACTCTTATGGAATTTCTGGAATGATTCCTATTAAAGGTATTGCTGTTCCTTTTTTATCTTATGGTGGTTCTTCTATGCTCGCAATGGCACTTGCAGTTGGTTTAGTATTATCTATAAGTAGATTAGCAAAAGATGAAATTGTAAAAAAGAATATTCCAACTAAAAATGTAAACAATCAAGTAAATATGAATATCAATAAGGTAAAGGTTAGATGAAAGAAACAGTTGTTATAACAGGTGGTGGTACAGGTGGACATCTTAAAGTTGCAGATGCTTTTATAGAAGAATTTTATAGAAGAGATATTGATATAATATTTATAGGTTCATCAAATGGACAAGATAAAGCTTGGTTTGAGAATGATGATAGAATAAAAGAAAAATATTTTTTAGACACTAAAGGAGTTGTAAATAAAAGAGGTTTAAATAAAGTTTTTTCTTTATTTAATATTTTATCAAAAACTTTTTTTTGTTTAAAAATCTATAAAAAATATAATGTAAAAAGAGTTATTTCTGTTGGTGGTTTTTCTGCTGCTGCTGCATCTTTTGCTACTGTATTAAAAAAAGGTTGCAAATTTTATATACATGAACAAAATTCTAAAATGGGCAAACTTAATCAAATTACATCACGATTTGCAACTGAAGTTTTCTCTTCATTTGATAAAAATTCTTCTATAAAAGATTATCCTGTTTCAAAAATATTTTTTGATTTGTCAAGAATTAGACAAGAAGTAAAAACAGTTGCTTTCTTTGGAGGTTCTCAAGGAGCTATTTGTATAAATGATTTTGCTTTAAAAGTTGCACCAAAATTAAATGATATGAATATAAGAATTATTCATCAAACTGGAAAAAATGATTTTGAAAGAGTAAAAAAAGAGTATGAGAAATTAAATATAAAAGTTGATGTATTTGATTTTTCTAAAGATATACCTTTAAAAATGCAAAATGCAGATTTTGCAGTTAGTAGAGCAGGGGCTTCAACTTTATGGGAATTATGTGCAAATTGTTTACCAACTTTTTTTATACCTTTTAAATATGCTGCTGGTGATCATCAATACTTTAATGCAAAAGCTTTGAAAGATAAAAATTTATGTTTTTTACAAAGAGAAGAAGAACTTGATGAAAAGTATTTTTTTGAGGCAATAAATTCAAATATAAATAAAATGAGCATTGATTTAAAAGATTCTATTAAACCAGATGCTATTTTATTGATTGTAAGTAAAATTTTAGAAGATTAAAAGAATTAAAATTCCAAAAATAATTCTATAAATTCCAAAAGCTACGAATGTAAATCTTTCTAAGAATTTTAGGAATAATTTTATAACAATAAGAGCAACAATAAATGAAACTATAAATCCAATAGCTAAATTTAATAAATTTGCTCCCACTAATAACTCTTCATGATGTTTAACCAAGTCGTAACCTGTTGTTGCACACATAACAGGAACTGCTAAAAGAAAAGAAAATTCTGCACTAGTTTTTCTATTTAATCCAGCCATCATAGCACCAATGATACTAGCTCCTGCTCTTGAAGTTCCAGGAATTAAAGCAAATATTTGCATAACACCTATAAAAATAGCTTGTTTATACGATACATCTTCAACATTTAAAGTATGAGTTTTGTTTTCATCATAAAATTTTTCAATTATTAAAAATACAATACCTCCAATAATAAACATCCAAGCAATTATTTCAATTGAGAATAGATTTTTAATTTGAGATGAAAATAAAAAACCTACTATACCTATTGGTAAAAAAGCAACTACTATTTTTTTCCATAATTCAATATGAGAAAAAGTAAACTTTGATGGATATACAAAAACTAAAGCCATAATTGCAGCAAACTGAATGATAATTTCAAAAGCTTTATTTACATTATTTTGTTCAAGTCCTAAAATCTCACTTAAAACTATTAAATGCCCTGTTGAAGAAATAGGCAGAAACTCTGTGAAACCTTCTATAATTCCTAATAATATGGAATCAAATATCGTCATCATAATCCTTTTTTTTGTGCAAGATTTAAAAAGAGTTTTAAAGCTCTTTTTTCTTTTATTCCTAAATCATAATCGATTTTTTTTAGGTAATTAAGAATATTTTGTTTTGATACACCACTTCTTTTTGAATACTGTTCAAGTATATATTGTGGGATTTTTATATGAGATTTCTTAAATTTCTTTGTCAAATTTTTTAATTGTGTTTCGTGCTTATTGTAGCATAAAACTGCAAATACAAAAGGCAAATTATATTTTTTTTGCCAAGCTTTTGCTAAATCAATTTTTGAGATATTTGGATAATCGTGATAAAACTTTAGTGCTTTATCTCCAATGATAACTTCTCCTTTTAAATCAAGAACTTTCGCTAAAGCATTTGAAGTTTTTGATTGATAATCTTCTTTTTGTTCTCCTGGTACTAATAAAACAGATAATACTTCATCATGTGCAACTATTCCTAAATCTAAGAATTTTTCATTTCGTGATTCAATTGAAGAGATAAATGCACTATGAACTTTTCTAGTTTTAAACTTATTTGTAATTAGAGATGGATAAGATTTTTTATATTCAAGAATTGCTTTTTGTTGATTTGATTTTATATTTTTTTTCATATATATATGAAAAGGTAATAAATTTATAAATTCTATTTTGGCAAATAACATAAAAATAGTCCTTACGGTCTTAAAATCTTTTTGATATAATAATACAAATATAATAAGAGGGCATTAAAAATGGTAAAAATTGAATTTCTTGGACCTATTAATAAAGAAGATATGGATTTAGATATTACTAATTTAAAAGAGTTAAGTCAAATTTTAAAAGATGATAAAGAAGTTTCAACTTGGCTTCAAAATTGTGCAGTTGCTGTTAATGATGAATTGATTTTTTCAAAAGATTTTGAGTTAAAATCAGGAGACAAAATCTCACTATTACCTCCTGTTTGTGGAGGTTGAAAATGCTACAAATATTTGATGGAGATTTGGCTGTTGAGCAAATTACAAATTCTTGGTATGAGAAGTATAAAAATTTAAATTACGGTGCAATAATAACTTTTGTTGGTGTTGTAAGAAATGAAAACAATATTGAAGGATTATCTTTTGATATATATGAACCAATATTAAAATTATGGTTTGATAGTTGGCAAAAAAAAGCAAATGAGAAAAATGCAATAGTATTAATGGCTCATAGTAGAGGTGATGTAAAAAATCATCAAAGTTCATACATTGCTTGTGTTTGTAGCCCAAAAAGAAGAGTTGCTTTAGAATTAATAGATGAATTTGTTGAAGATTTTAAAGCAAAAGCACCAATTTGGAAATATGATATTATAAATGGGCAAAGAGTTTATGCTATTGATAGAAGTACAGCTATTGAAGGTGCAGGAGTTTTAAATTGAGAGTAGATTTACATAATCATACACTTTTATGTAATCATGCAACAGGAACAGTAAATGAGTATATACAAAGAGCAATAGAACTTGGTATTGACGAATATGGATTTGCCTGTCACGCTCCGATGAATTATGATTTAAAATATAGAATGAATATAAATCAAAAGACAATTTACGAAAAATGGATAAATGAAGCCAAAGAGCACTATAAAAATAAAATTAAAATTTTATTAGCTTATGAAGTTGATTATCTTGATGGATATATTTTAGATGAAGTTATAAATTCAAAAGTTGATTATCTAATAGGATCAGTTCATTTTTTAAAAAACAAAAATGATATGTGGGGATTTGATAATCCTGAATTTATTGGGCTTTATCAATCAAAAGATATTGATACAATTTGGAGTGAGTATTTTGCTGCTATAAAAGATATGGCAAAAACGTCTTTATTTGATATAGTTGGACACTTTGACTTAATTAAAGTATTTAAGTTTTTACCAAAAAAAGATATTAGAATCATTGCAAAAGATGCTTTAAGTGAGATTAAAAAATCAAATATGGTTTTAGAAATAAATACTTCAGGGTTTAGAAAACCAATAGGTGAAAGCTATCCGTCTATTCCACTGTTAGAAATGGCCTATGAAATGGGTATAGATATAACATTTAGTTCAGATGCACACAGCGTTGAGCATATTGGATTTAAATATGATGAAGCTACATCTATAGCAAAAAAGATAGGATATACAAAATGTATATCTTTTGAAAATAGAGATAGAAAAATAGTAGAGTTTTAATTTAATATCTAATTGTATAAAAAATATACAGTTGATTTAGTTTATTTTTTCTATTTCTCTGATAGAATACATTTATTAATTTCAAGGAGTTTACCTTATGGGAAAATTTGTAAATAACACAGAAGAGTTTTTTAAATATTGTCAAGAAAATGATGTTAAATTTGTAGATTTTAGATTTACAGATATGAAAGGTACATGGCACCATGTAACTTATAAATTTACTGCAGTTAGTGCTTCTACTTTAGATAATGGAATGCCTTTTGATGGTTCGTCAATTGATGCTTGGCAACCAATTCACAGATCAGATATGGTGTTAAAACCAGATGTTGGTACTGCGTTTTTAGATCCATTTACTGCAGATTCAACAATCATTGTAATTTGTGATGTTTATGATATTTATAAAGGACAAATGTATGAAAAATGTCCTAGATCTATTGCTAAAAAAACTTTAGATTATTTAGCGCAATCAGGTGCTGGTGATGTTGCATATTTTGGACCAGAAAATGAGTTTTTTGTATTTGAAGATGTAAGAATAAAAGATACAATCAATGAATCATATTATAAAGTTGATAGTGAAGATGGTGAATGGAATGATTCAACAGATTACGAAGGTGGAAATGTTGGACATAGACCAAGAGTAAAAGGTGGATATTTCCCTGTAGCTCCAATTGATACAGGAGTTGATTTAAGAGCTGAAATGATGCAAGTTTTAGAGCAAGTTGGTTTAGAAGTTGTTTTAGGACACCACGAAGTTGCTCAAGGACAACACGAAATTGGTATTGTATTTGGAGATTTAATTGAAGCTTCTGATAACGTACAAAAATTAAAATATGTAATTAAAATGGTTGCTCACTTAAATGGTAAATCAGCAACATTTATGCCAAAACCACTTTATGGTGATAATGGAAATGGAATGCACGTACACCAATCAATTTGGAAAGATGGGAAAAACCTATTCTATAAACAAGGTGAGTATGGAAATTTAAGTGATACTGCAAGACATTATATTGGTGGTATTTTTAAACATGCTAGAGCTGTTGCTGCATTTACAAATCCTTCAACAAACTCTTATAAAAGATTAATTCCAGGATTTGAAGCTCCTTCAATTTTAACTTATTCTTCTCAAAACAGAAGTGCTTCTTGTAGAATTCCTTATGGAGCAGGTGAAAAAGCAACAAGAATTGAAATGAGATTCCCAGATTCTACTTCTTGTCCTTATTTAGCATTTGCTGCTATGTTAATGGCTGGATTAGATGGAATTAAAAATAAATATGAGCCTGTTGGACCAATGGATGACGATTTATTTGAATTATCATTAGATGAAATTAGAGAAAGAGATATTCCTCAAATGCCTCATACTTTAAGAGGTTCATTAGAAGCTTTAATTAGAGATAATGATTTCTTAAAACCAGTATTTACACAAGAGATGATTGATACTTATCAACATTATAAATTTGAAACTCAAGTTTGGCCTTATGAAGCAAGACCTACACCATTTGAGTTTAAAACAATGTATTCTTGCTAATATTTAGCTAATAAATATATTTTATAAGGGGAAAGTCAAATGACTTTCCCCTTTTTTTATTGTTATATAATTTAATACAGCATATTAAAGAGTTTATTTAAAAGTAATCTATTTATTAATAATAATTTTGTTTTGATTTTTTATTTTGAAGTATGTGTAAAAGCTATAAAGAACATTTTCCTTTATAGCTTTTTAAAATGAAGAAGTTTATTAGAACTCTAAAACTTCTTCATTAGAATTTGATTGGTCTATTAGAATTTGTGAATCAATATCTGGTAAAGGAGACATATCTGTATATAGTTCATCTTTCCCATTAAAATTACCAACATAAACACCTTCTGGTTTTGTAAATGTTCTAGGAATTTCAGGATGAAGTGCTAGATATTTTTTAAAGAAGTATGAAAATGCTGGAGCTGCTAAAGTACTTCCTGTCTCACTTTTTCTCATAGGAGTATTATCATCTTGTCCAAACCAAACTATTGTTTGAATTGATGGTGAAAATCCACAAAACCAAGCATCAATATTATCATTTGTAGTTCCAGTTTTACCTGCAAGTTCTATTCCTTCAACTGCTGCTCTTTTTCCTGTTCCTTTATTTACAACATCATTTAAAATTGAAACCATCAAATAATTTTGTTCAGGTTTATTTATCTCTTTTGTTTGAGGTTCAAAAGTTACACTTTTCCCATCTTTATTTACAATTTGTTCAACAATATATGGTTTTACTTGAGTTCCATTATTTGCAAAAGTGCTATATGCTTCACTAAATTCAACTAAAGATACACTCATCGAACCTAAAGTTATAGATAAATTATCAACTATATCTTTAAATCCGTATGTTTTTAAATCGTTTGTAACAACTCCCACTCCAACATCAGTTACTAAGTTAAGAGTTGATAAATTTCTTGACTGTGTTAAAGAATCTCTTAGTGTCACAATACCTTGGAAGTTTCCTCCATAATTTTTTGGTTGCCATTTTTTTTGAACACCACCTACTGTATAGTTATATGTTCTTGAAATATCAAAAAGTTGGCTAGCAGGATTATAACCTTCATTCAAGGCTGTTTGGTATAAAAATGGTTTTATTGCACTTCCAGCTTGTCTTTTTGATTGGAATGCTCTATTAAATACTGATTGATTATAATCAACTCCTCCAACCATTGCTAATATTTTACCTGTGCTACTTTCCATTGTGATCATTGCTGCATTTAGCTCTTTTGTATAAGGATTATTATCTGGGTCTTTAGAATTTTTTCTTATTTCTAAATCTCTTTTTAAAGCCTCTTCATAAGCTCTTTTTATAGAATCATTTGCCATTTCTTGAGCATCTAAATCAATAGTCAAATAAACTTTATATCCACCATAAATAATATCTGGAACATCATTTATTAATTGACTTATTGCATAATCAATAGCATAAGGAGCTACATTTTTTGTCAAAGTTTGATTGTGAATAGTTGGTGTTTCATTTATAGCTTCTTCATATTGTTCTTTTGTAATCCAACCTAAAGTATCCAGTCTTGTGATAACTTGATTAGCTCGAGCTAATGAAACTTGAAGATTTCTTGTTGGATCATAAAAGCTTGGAGCTCGTGGAAGACCTACTAAAATAGCTATCTCTTTTAAAGATAATTCGTATAAATCTTTATTAAAATAACCTTTTGCAGCAGTTTTTATTCCATAATAACCATGTCCAAAATATGTATGATTTAAATATCTTTCTAAAATTTCTTCTTTTGTTAAAATAGTTTCAAGTCTAATTGCAAGTAGGGCTTCTTTAACTTTTCTCATTAACTTTTTTTCTCTAGTTAAAGTAAGATTTTTTATAAGTTGTTGAGTTAATGTACTAGCACCTTCTACAAAACCACCAGCTTTTAAGTTTTTTATCATAGCACGACTAATCGCATCAGGATTTATTCCCCAATGTTCAAAAAATTGTGTATCTTCAATAGCAACTAATCCTTCTATTACACGAGCAGGGATATCATCATATTTCACATATTCTCTATTTTCGTCTTTAAAAGTATTTGCTAAAAGCCTTCCTTCTTTATCAAAGAACTGTGTACTTTGTTTTGGAGAATAGTTTACAACTTTATCAACGTCATCTTTTATTTGATCGTACAAATCATATAAAAAACCTGCAATGGCAAGTCCTAAAACAACAGCTAAACCAAAAATATATTTCATCATATTTTAAATCCTAAAATCTTTATTTTTAAAAGTCGAATTAATCAAACTTTTTGTGTATTCATCTTTTGGTGAAGATAAAACATCTTTTGTCAAACCTTTTTCAACAATCTCTCCATTTTTTAAAATAACAATATTTTCACAAATATCTTTAATCGATTCTATATCATGAGTTACAAAAAGAATTAAAATATTTAGTTGTTTTTTTAAATCATTTACTATATTTATTATATTATTTTTATTTTCTATATCCAAAGCTGTTGTTGGTTCATCAAGCAAAAGTAATTTTATATTTCTGCTTAATGCTATTGCAATAACAACTCTTTGGATTTGACCACCACTTAGTTGTGATGGAAATTTATTTAAGATTGATTTATCTAAATCTAAAAGTTTTAAAACTTCCTCTTTTTTTTCATTTGAACAGAAAAATTGATTTTTGATTTTTGTCATAGAAGATAAAGAAGTAAATGGATTTTGTGGAATAAATCCTATTGAATCATAGTTTAACTCAAAAGGTGAATCTATCTCTTTTTTTAATTTCAAATTTGATGGAAGAAGATTTAATAATGCTTTTAAAGTTAAAGATTTTCCACTTCCACTCTCTCCTATTAATGCACAAGAGTTAGTTATCTCAAAAGAGATATTTACTAACATTTTGTTTTGTGAAGAGATTTGTAATTTTTTTATATTTAACATTATATTAAAGGTTCATCCATCTCTTTTGGAATCTCTAAATTCATAAGTTTTAAAACTGTTGGAGCAATATTATTTAAACTTCCAGTTTTTACTTCTTTTACTTTTGGTGAATAAACAAAACAATAAACATCTCCAACTGTATGATTTGTTAAGATATTTCCTTCATCATCTTTCATCATTTCACAATTTCCATGGTCTGATGTTAAAATAATATTGTAATTTTGTTTTTTTGCTAATTCAAAAATTTGACCTAATTCAAAATCAACTGCTTCAACTGCTTTAACTGCAGCTTCAAAAACTCCTGTGTGCCCAACCATATCACCATTTGCAAAATTTACAACTATAAAATCTATGTTGTTATTCATAGCAGTTCTTACAGCACTTCCAACTTCAGGAGCTGACATTTCAGGTTTTAAGTCATAAGTTGCAACTTGAGGAGAAGGAATTAAAACTCTTGATTCATTTAAAACAGGTTCTTCAACTCCTCCATTAAAGAAAAATGTAACATGAGCATATTTTTCAGTTTCAGCTGTGTGAAGTTGAGAAAGTCCTGCATTTGAAATAACTTCTGCTAAAGTATTTTTTGGATTATCTTTAGGGAAAAGTACAGGAATAAATACATTTTTATCATATTGTGTCATAGAAGCAAAATTTAAACTACCTTTAAAAGTATCAAATTCATTAAAATCAGCTTTTGCAAAAACACTAGAGATCTCTCTCATTCTATCACTTCTAAAGTTACAGAAGATTATTCCATCATTTTTTTCTATTCCATTATATCCTTCAAAAGAAGTTGGTTCGATAAATTCATCAAAAATTTCATTTTTATATGAAGTTTCAATATAAGATAAAATATCATCTTGAGTTTTTGGATTTGCAAAAGTTATTGAATCATAAGCTTTTTTTACTCTATCCCATCTATTATCTCTATCCATAGCGTAATATCTTCCAGAAATTGTAGCGATTTTTATATCTTCATCACAAATTTCTAAAATCTGATTTATATAAGTTTTTGCACAATTTGGTGCAACATCTCTTCCATCAGTGATAATATGAATAAAAACTTTTTTGCCCATGTTTTTTGCTATTTTTGCCATTGCAATAATATGATTTATGTGAGAGTGAACACCACCATCGCTAGCAAGTCCTAAAAGATGAATATTATTTGATTTTGAAATTGTATTTTTTAAAACTTCATTATCTTTTAATGTATCATTTTTTATTGCAAGATGTATTTTTACTAGATCTTGATATAAAACTCTTCCACTTCCTATTGTCATATGTCCTACTTCACTATTACCCATTTGCATATCAGGTAATCCAACATATTCTCCATAAGTATGAATTAATGAATATGGTACATTTTCAAATAGATAATCATAAGTTGGTTTTTTTGCTGTATAAAAGGCATTATTCTTATTTGAAGAGTTATGTCCTATTCCATCTGTTATTATAAGTAGTGTTTTATTACTCATTTATTTAAACCTTTTAAAAAGTATAATATATTATAATCGCGCCTATTATATCAAAATCAAGGTTTAATTTTGTTTTATTGGCTTTATAGACACCTAGAAATCAACATCTTACAGTATATTTCTGTTCGTGCAGGAATCAGTTTTTTTATAGCATTTGTTTTAACTATGTATTTGATGCCTAAATTTATTAGGTGGGCAAGAGCCAAAAAAGCTTCTCAACCGATTTATGAATTAGCTCCTGAAAATCATAAAATAAAAGCTGGAACTCCTACTATGGGGGGAGTTGTTTTCATATTTTCTACAATTATTGCTACTGTTTTAACTGCCAAACTTAATAATTTTTATATAGTTGGTGGAATTTTAACTCTTGCTCTTTTTTCATTAATCGGAATTCAAGATGATTACTCAAAAATATCAAAAGAGAAAAATAGTGCAGGTTTAACTCCTAGAATGAAATTAATATTTCAGTTTTTATGTGCTGCTTCAATAGCTGGGATTCTTTTTTTATACGGTCATTCTACTGAACTTTTTACACCATTTTATAAGTTTCCATTATTTGAAATGGGAGTTTTTGGGATAGTATTTTGGATGTTTGTAATTGTTGGATCTTCTAATGCAGTTAATTTAACAGATGGATTAGATGGACTAGCAACTGTGCCATCAATTTTAGCATTTTCTACTTTGTCAATATTAGTTTATGTTGTTGGTCATGCTGTTTTTGCAAACTATTTATTATTTCCAAATATTCAAATTGCTGGTGAATTAGCTATTATGGGAAGTGCAATTTGCGGTGCTTTAATTGCTTTTTTATGGTTTAATTCTCATCCTGCTGAAGTTTTTATGGGAGATTCTGGTTCTTTACCTCTTGGTGCATTTATGGGATATTTAGCAATAGTTGCAAAATCTGAGATTTTATTACTTGCAATTGGGTTTATTTTTGTTTGGGAAACAGTTTCTGTTATTTTACAAGTTGGTTCATATAAATTAAGACAAAAAAGAGTTTTTTTAATGGCACCAATTCATCATCACTTTGAGCAAAAAGGTTGGAAAGAAAACAAAATTATTGTAAGGTTTTGGATTATTGCATTTATGTCAAACTTAATTGCATTGTTAAGTTTAAAAATCAGATAAAGAAAAATTATGAAAATAGATAATAGAAAAATTAGAGTTTTAGGAAAAGGTGTTACTTCTCTTGCATTAAAAGATAAATTCCCAAATGCAACACTTTATGATGATAGCGATTTTAATTCATATGATAAAAATTCAGATGAATTAACAGTTGTAAGTCCTGGAATTCCTCCTTACAATCAAATGATTTCAAATTCAAAGAATCTTATTAGTGATTATGATTTATTTGAGGACATTATGCCTTTTTCTATTTGGATATCAGGAACAAATGGAAAAACTACGACAACACAAATGTGTCAACATTTATTAGAAAAATATGATTCAATCTATGGTGGAAATATTGGTGTTCCTTTAAGTTACTTAGATGAAAATAAAAAAATTTGGATTTTAGAAACTTCATCATTTACTTTACATTATACATATAAAGCAAAACCAAACATTTATATATTACTTCCGATTACAGAAGATCATATAACTTGGCATGGAAGTTTTGAAGAATATAAAAAAGCAAAATTAAAACCTTTAGAATTAATGAATGAAAATGATATAGCAATAATTCCAAATGAATTTAAAGATGTAAAAACAAAGGCTTTTGTAATCACATATAATGATAGTGATGATTTATGTGAATTTTTTAATATTGATAAATCAAAAATTAAATTTAAAGAACCATTTTTATTAGATTCGATTTTATCATTATGTACAAGTAAAATAATTTTTGATGAAATTAACTATGATTTGATAAATGAATTTATTATTGATAAACATAAAGTTGAAGAATTTTATGATAAAAAAAATAGATTATGGATTGATGATAGTAAAGCTACAAACGTTGATGCAACAATAAAAGCATTAATTCCTTATCAAAAAAGTAATATTCATATTATATTAGGCGGAGATGATAAAGGTGCAAATTTAGTTCCATTATTTGAAAATATAAAAAATTTAGATATTACAGTTTATGCTATTGGAACAAATGCAAATAGAATTTCGCAATATTGCGAAGAATTTTCTATAAATGTGTTTAAGTGTGATTTTTTAAATATAGCAGTTGAAAAAATTAGTGAAAATATGAATCAAGATAGTATTGCAATTTTATCTCCTGCAGCTGCTTCTTTGGACCAATTTAAGTCTTATGCTCATAGAGGAGATGAATTCAAAAATAAAGTGCATAATTTAAGTTTAGATTAATATATTAAGATGTATAATCTCACTCCAATTTGGCATTGGTTCGATAGCTCAGTCGGTAGAGCAAAGGATTGAAAATCCTTGTGTCGACAGTTCGATTCTGTCTCGAACCACCATTTTATTTGGCGCTGGTGTAGCTCAGTTGGCTAGAGCAGCTGATTTGTAATCAGCAGGTCGGGGGTTCGACTCCCTTCACCAGCTCCATTTTGTCGTGCGTAATCTAAATGAGCAGCGCTTGACCAGAACAATAATTTTTTTAACGGTGAGGTTGGAGAGTGGTCAAATCCTGCGGACTGTAAATCCGCCGCCTACGGCTTCGAAGGTTCGAATCCTTCTCTCACCACCACGCAATGTTGCGGGAGTAGCTCAGTTGGCTAGAGCTTCTGCCTTCCAAGCAGACTGTCGCGAGTTCGAGTCTCGTCTCCCGCTCCATTTTATTGATTACTGGGAGCTGAGTTATAAGCACAACTTTTTATAACTCTTTTATTAATTTACTCCCATTAAAGTTATTTTTAGTATTTTTATTATATAATACGCAACACAATTTTGTGTATAAAACACAATCCCCTCTGAATAGAGAAGCCTTTGGGCTTATCTACTCAGAGGGCAATTAAGCAAAAAATTTTAGAAGGAGATTTCCTATGGCAAAAGAAAAGTTTTCAAGAAATAAGCCACACGTTAATATTGGTACAATCGGTCACGTTGACCACGGTAAAACTACTTTAACAGCTGCTATTTCTGCGGTTCTTGCAGTTAAATATGGTGGAGAGATGAAAGATTATGATCAAATCGATAACGCTCCAGAAGAAAGAGAAAGAGGTATTACAATTGCTACTTCTCACATTGAGTACGAAACTGCAAAAAGACACTATGCTCACGTAGATTGTCCAGGACACGCGGATTATGTTAAAAACATGATTACTGGTGCTGCTCAAATGGACGGAGCTATCTTAGTTATCGCTTCAACTGATGGACCTATGGCACAAACAAGAGAGCACATCTTATTATCAAAACAAGTTGGTGTTCCATACATCGTTGTATTTATGAACAAAGAAGATCAATTAGATCCTCAAGATAAAGAAGAGATGTTAGAACTTGTTGAAATGGAAATTAGAGAATTATTATCTACTTACGATTTCCCAGGTGATGATACTCCAATTATTGCTGGTTCTGCATTCCAAGCGTTAGAAGAAGCTAAAGCTGGTGCTGTTGGTCCTTGGGGAGAAAAAATCGTTGCTTTAATGGACGCAGTTGATGAATATATTCCAACTCCAGAAAGAGATATCGATCAAGCATTCTTAATGCCAGTTGAAGACGTATTCTCTATCTCAGGAAGAGGAACAGTTGTTACTGGAAGAATTGAAAAAGGTACAATTAAAGTTGGTGAAGAGATCGAAATCGTTGGATTTGGAGATACTAGAAAAACAACAGTTACTGGTGTTGAAATGTTCAGAAAAGAAATGGATCAAGGACAAGCTGGAGATAACTGCGGTATTCTTTTAAGAGGTATCAAAAAAGAAGATGTTGAAAGAGGACAAGTATTAGTTAAACCAGGTACAATTACTCCACATACTAAATTTAGATGCGAAGTGTATATCCTTTCTAAAGAGGAAGGTGGAAGACATACTCCATTCTTCTCAGGATATAGACCACAGTTTTATGTAAGAACAACAGACGTAACAGGTTCTTGTACTTTACCAGAAGGTACTGAAATGGTTATGCCAGGTGATAACGTAGAAATGACAGTTGAATTAGTTGCTCCAATTGCTCTAGACAAAGGTACTAAATTTGCTATTAGAGAAGGTGGTAGAACTGTAGGTGCTGGAGTTGTTGCTGAAATTATCGCATAATAAGGATTGTTTATGGCAAATGCAGTAAGAATTAAAATAGGATTAAAATGCCAAGAAAGTGGAGATATTAACTACACTACTTGGAAAAATCCAAAAACTCACACTGAAAAGTTTGAAGTTAAAAAATATTGTCCAAGATTAAAAAAACATACTACTCATAAAGAAGTTAAGTTAAAATCTTAAGACAACTTTTCTTGGACTTGTAATTTTACAAGTCCAAATTAGGTCAGTAGCTCCAATGGTAGAGCGCCGGATTCCAAATCCGATGGTTGTGGGTTCGAATCCCCCCTGGCCTGCCACTAAATTTTTCTTAAAGAAGTTGAGACTTTTTTAAAAAGAATTTAAAATCTATATAGTAATTAAAATCGGAGTTAACTGTGAATAAATTAAAAAATTATTATTCTAGTGTAAAGTCAGAATTATCAAAAGTAATTTTTCCTATAAAAGAACAAATTAGAACAGCTTATATATCTGTTTTTATTGTAGTAACAGTAATATCTCTATTTTTAGCTTTGATTGATGGAATAATGTCAATAAGCTTATCTTCTATTATAAATTAAGGGTATAAAATGGCACATAAATGGTATGCAATACAAACTTATTCAGGTAGTGAGTTGTCTGTAAAAAAAGCTTTAATTAAATTAGCTGAAGAGATGGCTGATGATAGAATTCAAGAAGTTTTAGTGCCAACAGAAGATTTAATTGAAATTAAAAAAGGTAAAAAAACTATTGTTGAAAGACCTTTATATCCAGCATATGCGTTTGCTAAAATCGATTTGGATACTGGGTTATGGCATAGAATTCAATCAATGCCAAAAGTTGGAAGATTTATTGGCGAATCTAAAAAACCAACTGCTTTATCTGATAAAGATATTAATTTAATTTTAGAAAAAGTTAAAAATAGAGCAGCTGCTAAACCAAAAGTTTCTTTTGATACAGGGGAAATGGTTAGAATAAATGAAGGTGCATTCGCAAACTTTAACGGTTTAGTTGAAGATTTTGATATGGTTTCTGGAATTTTGAAATTAAATGTATCTATATTCGGTAGAAATACTCCTGTTGAGATTTCTTATACACAAGTTGAAAGAATAGTATAATTCTTTTTAATATAGGCATTAGGCAAAAAAACTAGCTTCTTTATAGTTTTCTTGCCTAATGTCTAATCATTAAAATATTTTTTAAAGGAATAGCATGGCTAAGAAAATACAAGGGTTTTTAAAACTTCAAATACCTGCAGGTGCAGCGAACCCATCACCACCAGTTGGACCAGCTTTAGGTCAAAGAGGTGTTAATATTATGGAATTTTGTAAAGCATTTAATGAAAAAACAAAAGATAAAGCGGGATATAGAATTCCTGTTGTTCTTACAATTTATACAGATAAAAGCTTTACTTTCGAATTAAAACAACCACCAATGACAGAATTAATTAAAAAAATTTCTGGGGTTAAAAAAGGTAGTGATAATCCACTTAAAAATAAAGTTGGAAAATTATCAAAAGCACAAATTATGGAAATCGTTGATATGAAAATCAAAGATTTAAATACAGATGATAGAGAAGTTGCAGCAAAAATTGTTGCTGGTTCAGCTAGATCAATTGGTATTGAAACAGAATTATAAGATTCTGTTTTAAGAAAGTCTTACCACCGGACTTTATAATGGCGGTAGCAAAATAAAAATATTGCGGAGAAAATAATGGCAAAAGTTTCAAAAAGATATAAAGCGTTAGCTGAAAAAGTTGAAGAAAGAAAATACTCTTTAGCTGAAGCTTGTACAACTGTAAGAGATTTAAAATCAGCTAAATTTGATGAGAGTGTTGAAATCGCTCTTAACTTAAACGTAGATCCAAGACATGCTGATCAAATGATTAGAGGTGCAGTTGTTCTTCCAAATGGTACTGGAAAAACAGTTAGAGTTGCAGTATTTGCAAAAGGTGTTAAATTAGATGAAGCAAAAGCAGCTGGTGCTGATGTTGTTGGAAATGATGATTTAGCTGAAGCTATTCAAGCAGGAAATATTAACTTTGATGTATTAATTGCAACTCCTGATTGTATGGGAATTGTTGGTAAAGTTGGAAGAATTTTAGGACCAAAAGGTTTAATGCCAAATCCTAAAACTGGAACTGTTACAATGGACGTTACAAAAGCAGTTAATGACGCTAAAGGTGGACAAGTTACATATAGAGTTGACAAAAAAGGTAATATGCAAGCAGCTGTTGGAAAAGTTTCTTTTTCTGCTGAAGCTATTAAAGAAAATGTTGAAGCATTCGTTGCTGCAATCAACAAAGCAAAACCTTCAACTGCAAAAGGAAGATATATCACTAATGCAGCGATTTCTTTAACTATGAGCCCATCTATTATTTTAGATAATATGGAATTAATGGAAATAAGATAAGGATTTTCCTTATCTTTTCTAATATTCAAATGTGTTGATATTTTATCAATATTTTTGAGTGTTATTCAAAGCACTGAAATAAAACTAAAGACAGCTGGTAAGAAACTTTCCTCGTTTCTTGTAAGTCCCGCCTAAGTCGATGTTTTGAAAGGAGGAAAATATGACAAGAGAAGAAAAATCGCAAGTTATTGATTTTTTAACAGCAGAATTTAAAAGTTCATTAGCAGTTGTTGTTTGTGACTATAAAGGACTTACTCATAAAGAGTTAGAAACTTTAAGAAAAGAAGCAAAAGCTAATAATACAAAAGTTCAAGTAGCTAAAAATACTTTAGTTACAGTTGCAGTTAAAAATGCTGAACTTGGAGATATCGAATTAAGTGGAACAAATATTTTCTTATGGTCTGATGATCAAATTTCAGCTTGTAAAGTAGCTGATAAATTTGCATCTGCAAATAAAGAAAAATTTGCTATTAAATCAGGAATCATTGAAGGTCAAATTTCAGATGCATCTAAAGTTAATGCATTTGCTAAATTACCATCTAGAGAAGAACTTCTTGGAATGCTTGCATCTGTATGGATGGGACCAGTTAGAAACTTTACTATTGGTCTTGATGCTCTTAGAAGAAAAAAAGAAGAAGAGGCTGCTTAATTATTAAGCAATAAATAAAAATTAAAAAAATATATTAAAAAGGAAAATGAAATGGCTGTTTCTAAAGAAGATGTTTTAGAATTTATCTCTGGTTTATCAGTATTAGAATTATCAGAATTAGTAAAAGAATTTGAAGAAAAATTTGGTGTATCTGCTCAACCTGTAGCAGTTGCTGGTGGTGCTGTAGCTGCTGTTGAAGCTGTTGAAGAAAAAACTGAATTCGATGTTATCATTGTAGATTCAGGAGATAAAAAAATCAACGTAATTAAAGAAATCAGAGCAATCACTGGTTTAGGATTAAAAGAAGCTAAAGATGCTGCTGAGCAAACTCCTTCAACAATTAAAGAAGGAATCTCTAAAGCTGACGCTGAAGCATTTAAAGCTCAATTAGAAGCTGCTGGTGCGAAAGTAGAAGTAAAATAATTTAACTGTTATGCAGGGATTTATCCTTGCATATAGTTTAGCATCTTTGAGGGTTAAGATTAAAATTTAAGGGAATTTTAATCTTATCCTTTATGGATGCTTTTGTGCTTTATACTAAAAAAGCAAACTTAACCAAATTTTATAACAAGGCCTAAAATGTTAAACTCTTTAAAATCTGGTAATAGACTTAGAGTTGATTTTGCAAAAAATCCACAAAAAATTGAAATTCCAAACTTACTACAGTTACAACAAACTTCATATGACACATTTTTAATGATTGGTCAGGAAGATAGAACTACTGCTGGTATAGAAAAAGTATTCAAATCTATTTTTCCAATTCATGATGTTCAAAATAGACTTACACTTGATTATTTAGGTAGCGAAGTTGGTAAACCTAAATATGATGTTAGAGAGTCAATGGTTAGAGGACTAACTTACTCAATTCCTCTTAAAATTAATATTAGATTAACTTTATGGGATTTAGACGAAAAAACTGGTGAAAAAATCGGTGTTAAAGATATGAAAGAACAATCTTTATTCATCAGAGAAATTCCTTTAATGACTGATAGAACATCTTTTATTGTTAATGGTGTTGAAAGAGTTGTTGTTAATCAATTACATAGATCTCCTGGTGTTATCTTCAAAGAAGAAGAATCAAATACTGCTGATAATAAACTTATTTATACTGGGCAAATTATTCCAGACCGTGGTTCATGGTTATATTTTGAATATGATTCAAAAGATGTATTATATGTAAGAATTAATAAAAGAAGAAAAGTTCCTGTAACAATTTTATTTAGAGCATTAGGTTATTCTAAAGAAGATATTATCAAACTATTTTATCCAATTGTTAATATTAAAATTAAAAATAATAAATTTTTAACTGAATTTAATCCTGACGATTTTATGGGAAGAATTGAATTTGATGTTAAAGATGACAAGGGTAACTTAGTTATTGGTGCTGGAAAAAGATTAACTGCTAGAAAAGCTAAAGCTTTAATTGAAGGTGGATTAAAATTAATTGAATATCCATTAGAATTATTAATGGACAGAAGTACAGCAAATACAATTTATGATCCAGAATCTGGAGAAGTTTTATTTGATGCTTTAACAAATCTTGATGAATTAAAATTAAAAAAACTTTTAGATTTAGGATTTGAATCATTTGATATCGCAAATGATTTAGCTGTTGGAATTGATGCTTCTATTATAAATGCATTCAAAGCTGATGCTGAATCTTTAAAATTATTAAAACAAACAGAACAAATTGATGATGAAAATGATTTAGCAGCAATTAGAATTTATAAAGTTATGAGACCAGGTGAGCCTGTAACTAAAGAAGCTGCAAAAGATTTTGTTAAAAAACTTTTCTTTGATCCAGAAAGATATGATTTAACAAAAGTTGGAAGAATGAAAATGAATCATAAATTAGGTGTAAATGTACCTGAGTACGTTACAACTTTAACTTATGAAGATGTTATCAAAACTGTTCAATATTTAGTAAAAGTTAAATCTGGTCATGGTCATATCGATGATAGAGATCACTTAGGAAATAGAAGAATTAGAGCAATTGGTGAATTACTTGCAAATGAATTACATGCTGGTTTAATCAAAATGCAAAAAGCTATTAGAGATAAAATGACTACTTTAAGTGGAACATTAGAAGACTTAATGCCACATGATTTAGTTAACTCTAAAATGATTACTTCAACAATTACTGAATTCTTTACAAGTGGTCAATTATCTCAATTTATGGACCAAACAAATCCATTATCAGAAGTTACTCATAAAAGAAGACTTTCTGCATTAGGAGAGGGTGGTTTAGTAAAAGAAAGAGCTGGATTTGAAGTAAGGGACGTTCACCCAACTCACTATGGAAGAATCTGTCCAGTTGAAACTCCAGAGGGTCAAAATATTGGACTTATCAATACTTTATCAACTTTCTCAAAAGTTAATGATTTAGGATTTATTGAAGCTCCATATAAAAAAGTTGTAGATGGTGTTGTTACAAATGAAATTTCATACTATACAGCTACTCAAGAAGAGGGACTTGTAATTGCTCCTGGTTCAACAAAAGTTGATGAGAATGGAAAAATTATTGAACCATTGATTGAAGTTAGAAAAAATGGTGAAATTTTATTAATGGAAAGAAATAGTGTTGATTTAATAGATATTTCTTCTCAAATGGTTATGGGGGTTGCAGCTTCTTTAATCCCATTCTTAGAACATGATGATGCCAATAGAGCACTTATGGGTTCAAACATGATGAGACAAGCGGTTCCTTTATTAAGACCAAGTGCTCCTGTTGTTGGAACTGGATTAGAAAAAATCGTTGCACGTGATGCTTGGGAAGCGATTAAAGCTAATAGAGCTGGACTTGTAGAAAAAGCAGATGCAAAAAATATTTACATCAGAGGTGAAGATGAAAACGGTGCTTTCATTGATCACTATACTGTAAATAAAAATGTAAGAACAAATAATAATACATCATTTGGACAAAGAATTGCAGTTAAAGAGGGTGATTTTGTTCAAAAAGGTCAAGTAATTGCTGATGGTCCATCTATGGATAAAGGTGAACTTGCTGTTGGTATTAATGCAATGGTTGCATTTATGCCATGGAATGGATATAACTACGAAGATGCTATTATTTTAAGTGAAAGATTAATTGAAGAAGATGCATTCACATCTGTTCATATTTATGAAAAAGAGATTGAATGTAGAGAATTAAAACATGGTAATGAAGAGATAACAAGAGATTTACCAGGTGTAAAAGAAGAATCAATTTCTCATTTAGACAATTCAGGAATCGTAAAAGTAGGAACTTATGTTACTCCTGGAATGATTTTAGTTGGAAAAGTAACTCCTAAAGGTGAAATTAAACCAACTCCAGAAGAAAGACTACTTAGAGCAATTTTTGGTGAAAAAGCAGGACATGTAATAAATAAATCTTTAGTGTGTCCAACATCAATGGAAGGTACTGTTGTTGATGTAAAAGTATTTACTAAAAAAGGTTATGAAAAAGACGATAGAGCTGTAGCTGAAATCGAATCAGAAAAAGCAGAACTTGATTTAAAACACCATGATAAATTATTGATGTTAGATAGAGAAGAGATTTTAAAAATCAATGATTTATTATTAAAAGCTACTTTAACTAAAGATGTAGAATTAGATGATGTTGTTTATAAAAAAGGTGAAACAATTCCTGTTGATGTTTTAAATAATGTTAATAGATTTGCTATGAAAAAAGTTGTATCTTCATATTCTAAAGAGATAGAAAAAGCATACAATGATATTAAAGAATACTTTATTAAACAAAAAGCTCATTTAAGAGAAGAGCATGAAGAAAAACTTCAAATTTTAGAACACGATGATATTTTATCTTCAGGTGTTATAAAACAAGTAAAAGTTTATATAGCAACTAAAAGAAAAATCAAAGTTGGTGATAAAATGGCTGGGCGACACGGAAACAAAGGTATCGTTTCTAACATTGTTCCAAAAGTTGATATGCCATATTTAGAAGATGGAACAACAGTTGATGTTATTTTAAATCCACTAGGGGTTCCTTCTAGGATGAATATTGGGCAAATTCTTGAAGTTCACTTAGGATTAGCTGGTAAAAAACTTGGTAACCAAATTCAAGATATTTTTGAAGCAAAAAGAGCTGATTTTATTGCAGAACTAAGAGCAAAAATGACTGAAATTGCAAGTGTTGCAAAACTTATGAATGGTAAAGCATTTATGGATTCTTTAAATGATGAAGAATTAGTTCAATATGCACAAGATTGGGCAAAAGGTGTAAGATTTGCTACTCAAATCTTTGATGGAGTAAAAGCAGAAGAATTTGCAAAATTATTTGAATTAGCAAAAATTGATAGCGATGGTAAATGTGTTCTTTTTGATGGGAAAACTGGTGAAAAAATGAAAGAAAGAGTAAACGTAGGTTATATGTATATGCTTAAACTTCACCACTTAGTTGACGAAAAAGTTCATGCTAGAAGTACAGGTCCATATTCTCTTGTAACACAACAACCAGTTGGAGGAAAAGCTCTATTTGGTGGACAAAGATTTGGAGAGATGGAAGTTTGGGCATTAGAAGCTTATGGTGCAACAAATGTACTTAAAGAGATGCTTACAACAAAATCTGATGATGTTGAAGGTAGAACAAAAGCTTATAGAGCAATTGCGAATGGTGAAAATGTTCCTAATTCTGGAGTTCCAGAGACATTCTTCGTATTAACAAAAGAGTTAAAAGCTCTAGCACTAGATGTAGAGATTTTTGGAGAGGTAGAAAACAATGAGCAATAATGAAAAAGTATTGTCACCAATTGAGATAAAAGAGTTAGAAAGACCACAAGATTTTTCAGCTTTTCAACTAAAATTAGCAAGTCCAGAAAAAATACTTTCTTGGTCTTGTGGTGAAGTTAAAAAACCTGAAACAATTAATTATAGAACATTAAAACCAGAGAGAGATGGATTATTTTGTGCTAAAATTTTTGGACCAGTAAAAGATTATGAGTGTCTTTGTGGTAAATACAAAAAGATGAGATACAAAGGTGTTGTTTGTGAAAAATGTGGAGTTGAAGTAACTTCATCAAAAGTTAGACGACATAGAATGGGACATATTGAGTTAGTATCTCCTGTTGCTCATATTTGGATGGTTAGTTCTCTTCCTACAAGAATAGGAACACTTTTAGGTGTAAAATTAAAAGACCTAGAAAGAGTATTATATTATGAAGCATATATTGTAAGTAATCCTGGTGAAGCTTACTATGATAATGAAAAAACTAAAAAAGTTGAAAAATATGATATTTTAAATGAAGAGCAATATAGAACTATCTCTGATTTATTTGAACATACTGGTTTTGAAGCTAATATGGGTGGAGAAATTGTAAGAGATTTATTAGCAGGACTTGATTTATTTGAATTATTAACTCTATTAAAAGAAGAGATGGAAACAACTAAATCTGAAGCTAAAAGAAAAACAATTATCAAAAGATTAAAAGTTGTTGAAAACTTCTTAAATTCAGGAAATAGACCTGAGTGGATGATGCTTACACAACTTCCAGTTCTTCCACCAGATTTAAGACCACTTGTTTCACTTGATGGTGGAAAATTTGCTGTTTCAGACGTAAATGACTTATATAGAAGAGTTATTAATAGAAATAACAGATTAAAAAGATTAACTGAACTTGATGCTCCAGAAATTATTATCAGAAATGAAAAAAGAATGCTTCAAGAAGCAGTTGATGCTTTATTTGATAATGGAAAAACTGCAAATGCAGTTAAAGGTGCAAATAAAAGACCTTTAAAATCTTTATCAGAAATTATTAAAGGTAAACAAGGACGATTCAGACAAAACTTACTTGGTAAAAGGGTTGACTTCTCAGGAAGATCTGTTATCGTTGTTGGACCATCTTTAAATATGGATCAATGTGGTATTCCTAAAAAAATGGCTCTAGAGTTATTTAAACCGCATTTAATGGCTAAATTAGAAGAAAAAGGTTATGCAACAACTTTAAAAGCTGCAAAAAGATTGATTGAAAATGAATCAAATGAAGTTTGGGAATGTTTAAATGAAATCGTTGATGAATATCCAATTTTATTAAACAGAGCTCCAACTCTTCACAAATTATCAATTCAAGCTTTTCACCCTGTTTTAATTGATGGAAAAGCTATTAGATTACACCCACTTGTTTGTGCTGCATTTAATGCGGACTTCGATGGTGACCAAATGGCAGTTCACGTGCCTTTATCACAAGAAGCGGTTGCAGAAGCAAAAATTTTGATGATGAGTTCAATGAATATTCTTTTACCTGCAAGTGGTAGAGCAATTGCTGTTCCTTCTCAAGATATGATTTTAGGAATTTATTATCTATCTTTAGTAAAAGAGGGTGTAAAAGGTGAACATAAACTATTTACTGATGTAAATGAAGTAAAAATTGCATTAGACATGGGACAAATTGATCTTCATGCTAAAATCAGAACAAGAATTGGTGATAGAATAATTCAAACAACTGTTGGAAGATTAATTATTCATGAAATTTTACCAAGTTTTGTACCTGCAAATTTATGGAATAAAATATTAAAGAAAAAAGATATTGGTATATTAGTTGATTATATCTACAAAGAAGCTGGATATGAAGTAACACCAAGATTCTTAGATGACCTTAAAAATTTAGGTTTCAAATATGCAACAATTGCAGGAATTTCTATCTCTATTGATGATATTAGAGTTCCAGAAAATAAAATTATGCATATTAGTAAATCTAAAAAAGATGTTATCGAAGTTCAAAAACAGTTCTCACAAGGACTTTTAACTGAGCAAGAAAGATATAATAAAATTATTGATATTTGGACAGAAGTAAATAATAAACTTGCATCTGAAATGATGGAGCTTGTTAAAGGTGATAAAAATGGATTTAACTCTATTTATATGATGGCTGATTCAGGAGCTAGAGGATCTGCTGCTCAAATTAGACAGTTATCAGGTATGAGAGGACTTATGGCAAAACCAGATGGTTCTATTATTGAAACACCAATTATTTCAAACTTTAGAGAAGGTCTAAACGTACTTGAGTACTTTATTTCTACTCACGGAGCTAGAAAAGGTCTTGCGGATACAGCGTTAAAAACAGCAAATGCTGGATATTTAACAAGAAAACTGATTGACGTTTCTCAAAATGTAAGAATTACAATTGAAGATTGTGGAACGCATGAAGGTATTGAAATTACAGATATTACATCTGGAAATGAATTAATAGAGTCTTTAGAAGAAAGAATTACAGGAAGAGTAATTGCTGAAGATATTATTGATCCAATTTCAAATGAAATTTTATTTGCTGAAGGAACTTTAATAACTGAAGAAGATGCAAAAGTTGTAACTGAAGCAGAAGTAAAATCAGTAGTTATTAGAACACCTTTAACTTGTAAAGTTGAAAATGGATTATGTTCAAAATGTTATGGACTAAATCTTGGTGAGCAAAGAAAAGCTAAACCTGGTGAAGCAGTTGGAGTTGTTGCAGCTCAATCTATTGGGGAACCTGGAACTCAGCTAACACTAAGAACTTTCCACGTTGGGGGAACTGCAAGTGCAACTCAAACAGAAAGAGAGTTAAAAGCAGATAAAGAAGGATTCATTAGATATTACAATATTAAAAAATATGTAACAACTGATGGAAAAATCATTGTAGCAAATAGAAGAAATGCTGGATTATTATTAGTTGAACCAAAAATTAATGCACCATTTAAAGGTAAAGTTACAGTTGAAACAGTTCACGAAGAGATTATTTTAACTATTGCTAATTCAACAGAAGAGAAAAAATACTTCTTAAGAAAAAATGATGTTGCTAAAGCAAATGAGTTAGCAGGAATTTCTGGAAAAATTGAAGGTAAATTATATTTACCATACAAAGATGGTGAAGAAGTTAATCTAAATGAATCTATTGTTGAAATAATCAAAGATGGATGGAATGTTCCAAACAGAATTCCATTTGCTTCTGAGTTAAAAGTTGAAGATGGAGCACCTGTTACATCTAAAATTATTACTGGAGCAAAAGGTATTGTTAAATACTACAAATTAACGGGTGATTATTTAGAAAGAAGACATGATATCAAAGCTGGAGATATAATAACAGAAAAAGGGCTTTTTGCTGTTATTGCTGATACAGAAGATAGAGAAGCTTTAAGACACTATATTTCTAGAGGATCTTGTATTGCTTTAAATGATAATACTGAAGTTGAAAAAGATACAGTTATTTCTGCTCCTGCAAAAAATGAGCAAGTAGTAATTGCAGAATGGGATCCTTATGCAAACCCAACAATTGCTGAAAAAGCTGGGGTTATTTCATTTGAAGATGTTATTCCAGGTGTTACTGTTTCTGAACAATTCGATGAATTAACTGGAACATCAAAACTTGTTATTAACGAGTATATTCCAAGTGGATATAAACCAACTGTTATTTTAACAACTGATGATAATGAAATTATTAGATATTCTTTAGATCCAAAAATTTCATTAAATGTTAGTGAAGGAAAAAGAGTAGAAGTTGCAGATATCATTGGTAAAACGCCAAAAGCAACTCAAAAATCAAAAGATATTACTGGAGGTCTTCCAAGAGTATCTGAATTATTTGAGGCTAGACGTCCAAAAAATATTGCGATTTTAGCATCTTTTGATGGAGTTGTATCATTTGGAAAAGGATTAAGAAATAAACAAAAAATCCTTATTACAGATTCAACAGGAAATAGTGTAGAATATCTAGTAGAAAAATCTAAACAAGTTTTAGTTCATGAAGGTGAGTTCGTTCATGCTGGTGAAGCTTTAACTGATGGACAGATTTCTCCTCATGATATTTTAAGAATTCTTGGAGAAAAAGCATTACATTACTTTATTGTTTCTGAAGTACAACAAGTATATAGATCTCAAGGGGTAAATATTGCGGATAAACATATTGAGGTAATTACATCTCAAATGTTAAGACAAGTTTCTATTTTAGATGGTGGAGATACTAAATTCATTGTTGGTGATATGATTTCTAAAAAGAAATTTAAACTTGAAAATGAAAAAATTATAAAATTAGGTGGAAATCCTGCAATTGCTGAACCTTTATTACTAGGTATTACAAGAGCTGCTGTTACATCTGATTCTATTATCTCAGCTGCTTCTTTCCAAGAAACTACAAAAGTTTTAACAGAAGCTGCAATTAGTGCTAAAATGGATATGTTAGAAGACTTAAAAGAAAATGTTGTTATTGGTAGAACAATTCCAGTAGGAACAGGTCTATATAAAGATCAAAAAGTTAAGTTTTCTGAGCAAGAAATCTCTAAATAATAAGGCTTTCTAGCCTTATTAGCTTTAAATATAAAATGGAATATTTATACTTACTTATTATTTTTATTGCTTTTGAGTTATTTGAAGTAAATTGGCAAAAATCCGATTCTTTATATGGCTTACTAGATAATAACTTTTTAGTTTTTAAAAAGAATGTTTTTTTGTATTTCATTTTGCATCCTTCATTTTTTTATACAATATTTTTATCTTTTTATTTAAATAATTTTGGTTTTTTTATGAGTTCTATATTAATATTAAAATTTTTTGATATTAGTATAAAACTTTCTTTGATGAAAGGACTATCAAAAAATAAAGAGATGGAAGATATTGTTCCTTATAATATTAAAATGTTTCCTATAATTAGATATTTTAATGTAATTACATATCCTTTATTTTTTTTACTCGCAACCACTTTATAAACTTTGTGATAGAATAACGCAATCAATTAATAAAGGATATTTATGCAATATTTAGTAATAGCTTATGATAATGACGGTGCATTAGAGCGAAGACTTGAATCAAGAGAAGCACATATTGAAGGTGCTAGAAAATTAATGAGCGAAGGTAAAATAATAGATGCTGGCGCTTTAATAGAAGATGATATGATGGTTGGATCAACTTTATTTGTTGATTTTGAAAATGATGAAGAGATTGATGAATGGCTTTTAAATGAACCTTATGTAAAAAATAATGTTTGGAATATGGATGAATTCCAGATGGTTCCTGTTAAGTTGCTTCCAAAAAACTAATTAAAATAGATTTTAATATATTAAAATTTAGAAGAGTGATTTCTTCTAAATTTTATAATAAACTGTTTAACTTTTCTTCAAGTTTAGCTTTAGTTGTTGCTCCAATCATTTGATCAACAATTTCTCCATTTTTAAAGAAAAGAATAGTAGGAATTGATCTTACTTGATATTCACTTGTTAAATCTGGTTCTTCTTCTGTATTAACTTTGCAAATCTTTGCTTTGTTTTCAAATTCTTCTGCTAATTGATCAATAGCAGGAGCAAGCATTCGACAAGGTCCACACCATGGTGCCCAAAAATCAACTAGAACGACACCTTCTTGAATATTTTCTTTTATATTATTTTTATTTAAATCTATGTATTTTCCCATTTTATAACCTTTTATAATTTACCTTCGTTTTTAGCAAGATAATCAGCAACACCATCTTTGTTTGCTTTCATACCTTCATCACCTTTTTGCCAACCAGCTGGACAAACTTCACCATATTCATTAGTAAATAACATAGCATCAACCATTCTAATCATTTCATCTACGTTTCTTCCTAATGGTAAATCATTGATAACTGCATGTCTTATTGTTCCATCTTTATCAATTAAGAAAGATCCTCTTAATGCAACTGATTCACCAAATAGTACATCATAGTCTTTTGAAATTTGTTTATTTAAATCAGCTACCATTGGGAATTTTACTCTTCCAATTCCACCATTTTCAACTGCTGTTTCTCTCCATGCAAAGTGTGAGAATTGAGAATCAACTGAACAACCAATTACGTTGATTCCTCTTGCTTTAAACTCATCTGTTCTTTTTGAAAAAGCAATAATTTCTGATGGACAAACAAATGTAAAGTCTAAAGGCCAAAAGAATAAAATTGCACCTTTCTCACCAATGTTTTCATATAAGTTAAAATTTTCTACAATTTGACCATCCGCAAGTACAGCTGTTGCTGTGAAATCTGGAGCTTTTTTTGTTACTAACATTTTTAATCCTTTTTTTATAATTTAACTGATGAAATGATATTAATTTAAAGCTTAATTTATGATAAAATTTATTAAAAGAAAAAAATTATCCAATAAAATGGGAAAAATATGATTTTTTAAATAATTTCAATTTATGAATTAAAAGTGTCTTTTGGAAAATAAAAGTGGATGGGGTAGAAGGATTCGAACCTTCGAGTGACGGTACCAAAAACCGTTGCCTTACCGCTTGGCGATACCCCAGAAGATTGATTAAAAAGTGGAGCTGGTGAAGGGAGTCGAACCCCCGACCTGCTGATTACAAATCAGCTGCTCTAGCCAACTGAGCTACACCAGCACACTTAAAATGGTGTCAAGAGAGGGACTCGAACCCTCGACCTCCGGCTTATGAGACCAGCGCTCTAACCAGCTGAGCTACCTTGACATATCTTTGAAACTAGGCTTTTTCTTTGTTTCAAGGTCGAGATTATAACGGGATAAAACTTAAAAAAAGCTAAAAACTATAACAAAACTATTACAAAAAACAACTACTTTTTAACTGGATGATGCGCCGCAAGCAAAGAGATAAAGTAGAAGAGAAAAATGAATAATAAGATAGCACTAGTTTTATTTCCTTTTTAAATTTTTTAAAAAGAATTAAAACTAGGCTACAGGATATTTATATCCTGCTAAGGTTGTTGAGTTCTTGTTTTCTAATTAAAGATTGTTCAATCTTTTTAGATTTAGGTTTAGGTTTGTTTAGAGCTAGTCTAATCTGATCTCTAGTAATTTTTATATTCTGATCTTTTAAAATCTTTTTTAAATATTTAGTTCTATCTCTTAATTTTTGATTTTGTTGTTTTAATGTACCTAGAAATGATTTTTGTTCTTTTTCAAGATTTTGTATATCTAAAGTTAGTTTTTGCTTAATTTGGGTGTTTTCTTGATTTAAAACATTATTTGTATCATTTAATTTATTTTTTTCAACTATTAATTCATTAATTCGATTTTCTTTTTTATCTAATTTGTCATTAAGTTCTTTAATAATTTTGTCTTTTTCTTCAATTTCTTTAACTTTTGAGTTTAATGGTTCACTTATTTTTGAGACAAGTTCCTTATACATTTGAGTAATATTTTCTACCTCAATTCTACTTACTCCTAAGATTGAATTTACTTGTTTTGTATTTTTTCCTAAAATGTTTTTAATATCACTTTTTAATGAATTTAAGTAATTATCAAGATTATCAATTTCTTTTAATTCTTTTACTTTTTCCCGCAAAGTTTTTTCTTCCACTTGTAACTGCTTAAAAACTATTGTTAAATCTTTGTATTCTTGACTAGTTCTATCGTAACTAGATCTTAAATCTTTAATCTCATTCTTTTTAAAATTTACTTCTGTATAAAGTTCTTTTAATGATTTTTCTATATCTTGTTTTTTATTGTTGTATTGTGCTTCAAGACTTATAGTTTTATTTTTTAAATCTATTCCTAGAGTTTTCCAATATTTTGCAGCACTAATATAATTAGAGTTTGTAAAATCTTTTTTTATACCTCTTTCCATTCCAAGTTTTCCAAAGTGTTTATAGGCTATATCTTGTAAAGGTGATAAGTCTTTTGTTTCTCTATTTTTAAAAGTAATAGAGGCTCCCATATTGTCAAAATTTGTAAAAAAATATTGAAAGTGTGGAGTTTTTTCATCAAGGTGTAAAACCATATATTTTGTTTTAATTCCTAAATGTTTTTCCATATCTTTTAAACATTCAATAGCTAGATTTGATAAATCAATTAAACTATATTTTTTGTTTTTCAAATCTTCTTTTAGTTGTTCACTAAAAGTAAAAACACCTTCACCCCATGAGCCACAAGTATCTCTTAGATTTCTTTTATTATATTTTTTATAAATTTCGGTATGTTCAAGTCTATCTTTTTTATATTCACTTGATATTTTTGTATAGAGTTCTTTTTTATTTTCTTTTGTAATTTTAGTAGCTTTTCCATCCAAAAAAATATAATTGAAATTGTTGTTTTCGAGTTGAGATAAGCTCTTGTGAGTGTGTCTAAGATTGTGTTTAATTGCATTTCTAATTTTAAGATTATTGTGTGCTTGTATCCTTGAATTAATATAATTATTCATAGTGTATCCCTTCATTTTGATACCTATTAATTATAAGTTAAAAATTTCGAGTAATGGTAATACTTACATTTGACTTACTAGATTACCACTTCGTGTTAATCTTTAGTAAGTTTAAGGGGTGAACACCCTTAAAAATCCCCTTGAACTTCCCCACCTCTAAGAGAAGAATCACAAAACATTTTTGTTCTTCTAATCTGTAAAAAAACATAAATTTGATTATTTAAGCAACACTTCTATAAGATATAAAAATATATAAATCTATTAGGGGATAAGCTTTTATGTTTATAGGAATTAGTAAAAATTTGGGGAATGGTTTTAGGATTGGTATAGGTACTAAAATAAATTTGGATAACAATAATAAAAAAAATGAAAAGGATAAAAAAGAACAAGAATTTCAAGAATTTTTAAATTCTATGAATACAAAAACTTTAGATTCTGTAAAAAAATTTGTTGAAACAAATGGATATAATTTTGAAGAAATAAGTAAATATGAAATAGATTTAGATGATTTATTTATTGGTAGCAAGAAATATGAAGAATTTATGAAAATAGTATTAGATATAAATAAAATTGCCATGAGAACTTTAGAAATTAAAGATTATGGAGTAGTTGCAAAAAGAAAAATATCAGATTCAGTTTATAATCTTGTAGACTTTGTAGAAGATTATAATAAAAATTTTAATACTTATTTAGAACAAGGTTTAGCAACTAAATCAATAGAGATTGATTATACACAATATAAACGTGTAGAAATTAAAAAAGAAAAAAATATTTCAGAAATTAGTATGGTATATAAAATTTTTATATACATAGGGGTAATTTTTATGCCTTATATTTTTGCTTGGTTTACACTTAAAAAAGGATTTTCAAAAACTTCAAGAATAATATCTTTTGTTTGGCTTGTTCTATTATTGATAGGATTTATTAATTCTCCTAAAAATGATCAAAATACGAATACTACAAATACTACTCAAGAAGTTAATAAAAATATTAAATAGGGAATAAAATTTCCCTATAACTTTAATTATCTTCTATTTTTAATGCTTTCATTTTTTGTTGCAAAGTATTTGCACCTTCTTGTCTTTTAGCTTTTCTTTCTTTTTTGATTTTTTCTATTGTTTCAAAATTATCACAGATCTGAAAATCTATTGAATGAAATGATTTACCAAGTTTTTTAAAACTAAATTCAAATTTTATAGTTGTATTTTTTTTTAAATCTTTTTGTACACTTTCTATCATTACCCTAATATCTTTATTTGTATAAGTATTTGGAATTTTTAAAAGTTTTCTAAATTCATCTATTGTAATTGTTCTATTACCTATAGTTTTATATTGTGTTAGTAATTCAAAAACTTGTATTGAATAAGCACTTCTTAGTTTTAAAATATTACTTATGTTGTATCTTGTGAAATTATCTTTTAGTTCTAATAAATATGGTTTTAATCTTTTATCAAAAGCATATTCTATAACTCCATCATCATAAACTAATCCACTAAACCAATTGAAAACACCTTTTCCAATTTTAAATGGTTTTGACATAATTGACTCACATAAGTTTGTTATATATTCTACGTTTGTTATATCTTTTTCTGAAAAGTTCAGATCTCTTAAATTCATATATTTAATATCAAAACTTTTGTCTTTTTGATTATCTATATTTGATATTAATGTACAAATTAATTTTAATTCGTTTGTTTCATATTTATATTTAGTAGTTGCATTTATTAAAGCATTATGTTTTACTACTAAATTTTCTTTTTCTACTTTACTCATTTTAAATCCTTTTTTAAATTTAAAATTAGTTTTAAGTAACATAAAAATCAAATGGTAAAGAAATTAAAATCTTTTCCTTTTATCTATCAAAAGTTTCCCATTATCTATCAATATTTTCCCATTATCTATCAAAAGTTTCCCATTTAGAGTAAATTAGCTTCGATTTCATGGGGCTTACAAGGGGGCGAAAAAGAGAAAAAGAGAAAAAAGATGATTTTTTCCTACACCTCGTTCCGGTGAAGCAATTAAAATCGCTTCAAAAAATCATATTAAGTTACTTTTTTAATGCTCTGGTGAAACTAAAGTTTCACTTGAACATATTTAAAATATGATTTTAAATATATTCACAAAAAGTATATAATTTTTGCGTGGAAGCTAATCGCCGCAAAAATGTTAATAAATAAACTTCGTTTATTCTCTTTTTACATTCCATCTCTTTTTTTGCCTGCGGCGCATTATCCAGTTAAAAAGTAGTTGTTTCTTTTTTTTATTTTTATTCTTATCTTGTTTTTTTCTATAGTAATCTTTTTCTCAAAACGCTACGGCAAGTTTAATAATTATTTTAGTTATTTTTAATAATTGATATAATCTAACAAACCTTTTAATAGTTTTATATTAATTGGATTACTATATCCAAAAGTAGTTTTATCACTTTGCGCATGTCCTACAAAAGCTTTTATATGTTCCATCTTTTGATTACTTTGAATTAGAGTATCTATAAAACTATGTCTTAATGAATACAAAGTTTTATTTTCATTAATTTGGTTTTTATATGTTTTTCTAAAATATGTACTAAAACTTTTATTATCAATATTGAATAAATTATTATTTTTAGATTTTACAAAATCTAAAAAACCTAGTTCTATTAATTTTGGGTGTATAGGTATTGTTCTAATACTTGCGTCGGTTTTAGTTGTTTTATTTTCTTTTGTGTTAATACTTATGCAAGGTGTACCACCAATTTCAACAATATCTTCTGATCTTAATTGAGTTATCTCTTTTAATCGCATTCCTTGGTATGTTGCTACTCTTGTTATAAATTGATTTTCAATAGTATCATTTTGCATTAAATTTTCAATTTTTTGTATTTCTTCTCTTGTATAATTTTGACGCTTCTTTGAATCTGAACTAAGTTTTGGAATTTTAAAATTTTCTTTTGCAATACAATCTATTTTATACATATAGTCAAGATATTGATTAACTCTAATAATATATTTGTTTACAGTATCATTGGACAAAGTTTCATAGTCATCATTATTACTAATAATAAAGTCTAAATCTTTGTTTTTAAAAAAGTTTTTTGTAGTATATGCTAAAGGTATCTCCAATAATGTATCCCTAAAATCTATCAACTCATCAAATTTAATATCTTTTAAATCTTTATCTTTGAAATACATATTTAAAAGTTTAAAAGCTCTTATGTTTAATTGTAGAGTATCATTTGTCCAATTATCCTGTGTACTTTGATATTTGATATATTTGTCAAAAGTTGAAGCAATAGTATTAACTACTTTAACTTCTTCTTTTACTTCTTTTTTAGTAGGTGTTATTGTTTCATTTGCAGCAAGATTATTTTTTACTAAGTTTATTTTTCTAGCTTTATAATATAGACCTTTGTTTATCTTGTCATTAATAGCCTTTAAATGATTTATTTTACTATTTAGTAGGATTTTACCTATTTTTATTATTTCTTCATTATTGGGCTTGTAATCAAGTTTATTTAGTATAAACTCGACTTCTTCTACTTCAAAGATATTATTTTGATAATTATGTTGTAGTTGTTCAATACTATCTTCCAGCATTAAAGCAAAAATTGTATCTTCAGGTTTTGGTGTATTGTATAAGTCTTGTTCGGTAAGTTCTAATTGTGTATTGTGAAATTCTTCCACTAATTGATATATAAAGTCAATGTCAAAAGACATATTATAAACCTCTTTTATAGCATTAAATTTGTTATTTAATAGTGTAGCATATTTTAACGCTAGTTTTTTAGATTTTGTACTTAGTGTACGAACATAAAGAGTTTTATTTTTGAAAAATAATTTTAAATGATTTGGGATTGATTTTCGATAATAGAAAATATTGTTTCTAAGATATATATTTGTCATTTTCAAACTTTACTTAAAATTTTGAAACGTGAAAAACTATAACAAACTATTACAAAAAAGTTATATTTTATTGAAAAGATAGATTTCATGGGATTTGTCAAAGCTTATGAGACCAGCGCTCTAACCAGCTGAGCTACCTTGACATTTTATAAATTGGTTGCGGAAATAGGATTTGAACCTATGACCTTCGGGTTATGAGCCCGACGAGCTACCTAGCTGCTCTATTCCGCGATATGTGAAAAAAATTTAACTTTAAAGTTAAAGTGGAGCGGGAGACGAGACTCGAACTCGCGACAGTCTGCTTGGAAGGCAGAAGCTCTAGCCAACTGAGCTACTCCCGCAAAATCTTTAAAAACTATATAAAGCTTTTAAGGAGTGTGATTATAATTGAATTTATATTAAAAAAGACTTAATATTAAACTATTTTAATAACTATTTATAAAATAAATAAAATATTAGTCATATTTCAATAGAAAAAGCGACTCCATCTTTTATATTAAAGACATTTATTTTTCCTTTAAAGTGAGATTCTATAATCATTTTTGACATATAAAGTCCAATTCCTGTTCCTTTTTCTTTTGTTGTAAAATATGGATCAAATATTGAGTTTAAATGCTCTTTTTCTATACCACCAGCATTATCAAGGATAGTTGTAAATGATTTATTATTTTTTGTTTCAAGAATAATTTTTATTTGTGGATTAGATATTTTTCTTAAGATAATTGCATCTTTTGCATTTGTTAAAAGGTTTAATATTACTTGAGAATACTCGTTTTCATAAGCAATTATTTGAGTATCTTCTTTTATTTTAAATTCAAAATTTATATTTAGATTATCAAAAATAGGTTGCATTATTTCGATGGCTTTATATATCTCATCGCTTAAATAAAAGTTCTCTTTTTGTTTATTAACTTTGTAAAAATCTTTAAAATTATCAATTGTTTTTGACATAAAGTCCAATTGAGAATTTGATTCTTTTATTTTTTCATTTAAGTATTTTATATCTATTTTTTTATCTTCTAAGGCTAATTGAAAATTCATATTTATAAAACCTAAATGAGTTAATGGTTGTCTCCATTGATGAGCAATATTATTTATCATTTCACCCATTGAAGCCAATTTACTTTGGTGAATTAAAAGTTTTTCTTTTTCATTTTTTTCTTTTACTAAAATTTTTAACATATATCCTAATGCAAAACTAAAAATCAAAGATTCTAAAGGTGCGCCAATATGTACAGTATAGATTCCACTAATTGGAATTAAATAGTGTTCGGCTGCATATATAAAAATACAAACCACTAACCAACCAATAGTATAAACTAATGCATTTTTATCGCCTTTAATTACTGCAATTGCTCCTGCAATAGTTGGAATTAAAAATCCTATATAAAAAGGAACATAAATATATAAAATAGAGTATTTATATATAAAAATTGCTATTAAATCCAAGATATTAAGTAGTATAAATATATTTATAAATATATGAATGGCAGGCATTTTTTCTTTAGTTTTTAAAATAGCTTGTGCAAATAAAAGAGTGAATAAAAAACTAAGAGTTTCTGCTGTATCAACTAAAGCTTGATATATAGAAGAGAGGTAAGAGTGATAACTAAAATACATAAATCCAACAAGAGATAAAAGAACAAAAAGTTGCATTAAAGAATAGTATAAAAAACATTTCATTCTAGTTGAAAAAAATATGATTAAATAATATAAAAAAGCACAAAAGATTATTCCATATGCAACTCCATATAATATGCCTTCATATTTTAGAAAATATTTGTATTCAAAGTTATTTATATAATTCCATCGAAATTGGGCAATTTTTTTACTATCATATTTGTATTTAAAAAATATCTCTTTTTCTTGAAATTTATCGAGTTTTACAACTATTATATTATTTATTATTTCATATTTAATATTTGTATAAATTAAACTATCTTTGTCAGAAACGATTGTTAAATAGTAAGTTTTATTTTCAAGTTTTTCAAAATCTAGTTCAAACTTAATTGTAAATTCATCTAAAATTAGATTTCCATAATCTTCGTATTTAAGTTCTCTAAAATTTATATTATCCTCAGAAATATAGTCTTTTATAAAATATCCAAAATTATTGCTGTAAAGATTTGTAAAAAATAAAATAAGAAATAAAATGCTTTTCATTAGATTATTATACAATAATTTAATGAAATAATATTAATTATCATAATTTATGATTATTTTTTGTATAATTGCGCCATGAGTAGAAATGAATTTAAAAATATAAAAGTATTATTCGTAGAAGATGAAGAAAATATCAGAATAAATGCTGTAACTTATCTTAGAAGATTATTTGAAGAAGTATATGAAGCAAAAGATGCTAATGAAGCTTTTGAAATAATTGATAATAAAAAACCACATATTATAATAACAGATATAAATATGCCTAAAACTAATGGTTTAGAGATGATAAGGAAAATTAGAAAAAATGATCTTTATACTAAAATCATAGTTTTAAGTGCATATACTAAAACAGAGTATTTATTAGAAGCTATTGAATTAAGACTTGAAAAATATTTAGTAAAACCTATTCGTCATGAAACAATATTTCCTATTTTAAGCGATTGCGTAAATAAAATAAAAAATAGCAAAAATATAAAATATTTTTCAAAAGATTGTTATTTTGACCTTTCAAATAAAATTTTATATAAAAATGAAAATATCGAAAAATTATCAATAAAAGAAGTTGATTTATTATCTCTTCTTTGCGAAAATAGCGATAGATTAGTCGATTATGATACTATACAATCTATTGTTTGGAATGATGATTTTATGAGCGAAGGGGCTTTAAGAACAGTAGCAAGAAAACTAAGAAAAAAACTTCCAAAAGATTGCTTATATAATTTTTCAAAGATTGGCTATAAAATTACTACTGTTTAATTATCTTTTATTAGATAAAATAACTATTTGCTGCTTAAATATTCTTTTGCAACTTTGATACATAATCCAGATTTTGAACTTGCATCTATTAGACTTTCACCATCGTTTAAAAGTCTTAGTAAAATTACTTGTTTTGCTTTTATACTAACATTTGTTATTGACATTTTTCTCCTTTACAATTTATTTTATTTTTTATATTAGATAGCTCTAACATTTTTTGCTTGAGGACCTTTATCGTTTTTACCGATTTCAAAAGATACTTTTTGACCATCATTTAATGTAGCTCTTCCGTAATTTGATGAATTAATTTCACTATGGTGAACAAAAAACTCTTGATCTTCATTTTCTAATTGGATAAATCCAAAACCTTTTTCACTGTTGAACCATTTTACTGTTCCGATATTTTGATTTGCCATTTGCAATTCCTTATTGTTTGATGTTGCTTCATATGTGAAGCTATATATAAAGTGTAATATGGAGTTTTATTTTTATTAGGTGTTAGTATTAATTTGTGAGTATCAATAAAAGCAAACTAAAGATGTGATTAAACTCTAAATCATCTTTAATGCGCCGATTGTATCTGAAAAAATAAATAAAAGCAAATTTTAAAAAAATTATTAGATTAAATTGTTTGAAAATATATGTATAAAAGCTCTTTTTTGATATTTAATTTATATTTTTCAATATCTAATTTTCTTATTTCTTTCGAGTTTTTCAGCGTTTGAACATCTTCATCTGCTTTAAATCCGGCATTAAACTCTTCTTGATTTAATTCTAAAAGTTCTTCATAAAGTTTTATGTCATTTAATGCAAGATTTATTCTATTTTCGAATTGTTTTATTGTTTCAATTGAACTATCATAAACTTTTTCTAGTTCAATTGATGTTAATTCTTCTTTTTTTCTATTTTGTAAATATACTAGTTTTGAATATTCTATGTCATTTGAAAAGGTATAATTTAAAGGCATAGTTATACTTGCACCATAATTATAATAATCTTGCGATTTTTTTGTAGTAGAATCTTGATATCCAACTGCTCCAGTTAGGTTTAAAGCTGGAAGATATTTGCTTTTAGTTTTTTTGTATTCATTTTGGCTTACTTGCGATTCTAAATTTGCATATAGTTTTTTTGTAGATTTTTCTAAAAATATATCTTTTGAAATCAAATATATTGAAGGAATACTTAAATTATTTAATTCGTAAGAAGTTAGTTTTTTTATATCATTTTCATAAATAACTTTATTGAGTTTTAGATTCATTTTTGAATCTTCTAATAAGTTTTTTTTCATAATAGCATCGTTTAAATCACTAATATCACTTTGACCATTTCTATATTGAGATTTTTTTATATCAACTTCTATTTCACTATTTTTTATATTCAAGTCATTTTGTAAAATATTTATATCATTTATTTTTAAATCAATAAAGTTTTTATACAAAGTATTTAAATCTTCAAAATTTTCCATTTTTATTTTTAAAGCTTCTTGTTTAAATAAATTATTTGCATAATCAATTTGAGAAGAAATACCACCAAAGTCAAGTATCTTTTGATTTAAATTTAAAGAATAATCTTTTGTTTTTATATTTTCATCATCTTTACTTTGACTAAGTGATATATTCAAATCATTTAACCATTCATATTTATTTACCTCTTTTTTTTCTTCTATGCTTTTTGTTTCTAAATCTCTTATTTCATTTTTTAAAGGCATTAAAACTTCATTTGATTTTTCATTTGCAAAAAGTAAAGAAGAGAATAAAAAACAATATAAAAATTTTTTCATTATTTGAACTCCACAGTTATACTTTTACCAAACTCTTTTGAATCAATTTCTAGTTCTAATTTATATGCAGAAATAAAAGTTTTATCAGGAGTAATATCAAGCTTTTTTATTTTTACATCTGATTTTTTACCATCTAAATAAATCTCTTTTGATTTTATATCTTTATAATCTTCACTATTTAGATAAATAACTAGTTTTGCTTTACTTATATCATATGCAGTTGCGATTTTAGTTCCTACATTTACATAATCATATTTATTAACAACAAACTCTTTTAGATATAAGTTGTCTAAGGCAATCTCTTTTTTGCTTAGAGTATTTTTTGTATTTGCTATTGAAATTTCTAAATCTTTTATACTATTTTTTAATTCAATAATTTCCATATATTTTTCATCTTTTTCAAAATCACTTTTACCTTTTATAGTTTTAAATTTATTGTAATAATCTTGTAAAATTGAGAGTTTTTCATTTAAAAGTTTTAATTGAGTTTGATAAAGGCTAAGATTTTCTTTATCTAAAACATTATCAATTTTTACGATAACACCATTTATAATATTCATCTCTTTATTTTTATCAAGATATGTTATTTCTCCACTTGCATTTGCATAGATACTAAATTCATCTTTTGGTTCAATTTTTGCTATATATGAGTTAGCAAATAAAAATATTGGAAATAGTAAAAAAATATATTTTGTCATTTTTAATCCTTGATTTTATATAAAGTTGCAAAAAGAGCAGGGACATAAACTAAATTTAAAACTGTTCCCCATAAAATCCCAAATCCTAAAGAAACGGCTATTGGTTGAAGCATTATAGATTCTCCTGTTGGAAAAAATATTAAAGTAAATAAACCTAACATTGTTGTAATAGAAGTTATTAAAATAGGGCGAACTCTTAATTTTGCATTTTCAAAAAACTCTTTTTTTGTTCTTGTATGATGTAAAAAATTAAGCATAATAATTCCATCATTTATAACAACACCAGCAAGTCCTAGCATACCAATCATTGATTGTGAATTTAGATTTATTCCCATTATAAAGTGACCAATAATTGGTCCTAAAATTGTAAAAGGAATAACAGACAAAATCACAAAAGTACTTTTAAAAGAGGGGAAGATTATAAGTAAAGTTATAAATATTAAAAATATTGAAACTAAAAAAGCTTTGATAATGTCTAAAGCCAATTTATCGCTTTTTTCTTTTTCTCCTCCAAAATTTATTTGAATACCAGATTTTTTTATATCTTCTATAGTGCCTTCAAGTTTTTCTAAAACTTCAGTTGCATTTACAATATCATTTTGAACATTTGCCATAACTTTTTTATAAATTTGTCCATTGATTTTTTGCATTTCGTTGAAATTTCTTTCAATTTTGAAATCTACAACTTCTTTTAATTGAACAAATTGGTTATTTTCAAGTGGAATATAAAAGTTTTTTAACTCTTTTATACTATCTTTATTTATTGATTTTGTTATTATTTTGATAATTCCATCTTCATTGAAAGTATTTGCTTGTTCTCTTTCTAAAAAGAAACTACTAATAGCTTTTGCTATATCACTATCTGTAAGTCCTAATTGTCTTCCATAAGCATTTACTATATATTTGTATTCACTTTGTCCTAAAATAGTATTATCAGATATATCTTTTACTCCATTTATATTTTTTAGTTTTTCTTTTAATTTTTCAATATTCTGAACTAATAATGAAGTATCATAAGAATTCAATAAAATCTCAATATCTGTTGAATCAATACCCATTTTTTGAGAGATTATATTATAGTCAACGGCATTGTCTTCTTTTAATAAAGGATTGATTAAATCTCTAATCATATTCATAGCATCATTAGAGCTAATAAGTCTTACTTTATCTGATCTTTCAAAATCAAAACTAAAGTTTAAAATAGGATTTATATAGTTTTCTACAAAATTTTCTTCTCTAAACTCTTCAAGTTCCACTGAAAGAATAAAAGCATTTTCTATCTCTTCTTCATTATCTGCAATATCAACATATAATCCAATTGTTGTTGTTATATTTTTTATATAGAGTTCTTTTGCATTATCTAAAAGAGCTTTTTCATATTTTTTTGCAATATTATCGGTTATTTCAATAGGAATAGAGTTCTCAAGTTTAACTGCAATTTCAATATTACTTGAATCAATATCTGGAAAAAGTTGAAATCTACTAGTTTTTATAAGAATAATTGAAATTATGGGAATAGTTATAAAAAATATAACTAAGAAGCTTCTTTTATGTTCTATTACTTTGTGTAAAATATTTTCATAAAAGTTATATACTTTTGTCCAATCTAATTGTTTTTCATTTACCTTTAAAATATGTTTTGCATGAAGTGGTAAAAATAAAAATGATTCAATAATTGATGAAACTATCAAACAAGTAATAACAATAGGAATTAACTTAATAAAAAGTCCCATTTCTCCACTAACAAATAACATAGATATAAAAGCAAAAACAGTTGTAATTCCAGCTATTATAACTGGACCTATCATCTGTTTTGTTCCTTTTAAAATAGCTTTGTCAAGTTCATAACCTTCATCAATATGTCTTTGGATATTTTCACTTACGATAATTGCATCATCAACTACAATTCCAAGAGCTATTAACATAGCCATCATTGAAACCATATTTAGACTATATCCCATCATTTCTAAAAATAGTAATCCAATAATAAATGAAAAAGGAATACCTAAAATAATAACAAATGATAATCTAGGACTAATCAAAATATACATAGCAAATCCAACTAAGATTAATCCTAAAGTTATATTTGCCAAAATCGTATTTAATCTTTCATTGATTAATTTAGAATTGTCTCTTGAAACAACTAAAGTAATATCTTCATAAGAAGCTTCAGTACTTTTAAGTAACTCTTTTATCTCTTTTGTTAGTTTGATACTATCGCCATTTTTATTTTTATATACTCTTAGAGTTAAAGTATTTTCTCCATTAAGTCGAGAAATAGTCTCTTTTTTAGGATATCCAATAGTTATGTTTGCAATATCATTTAGATAAATCTTTTTTCCATCTATTTTTAAAATACTATTTTCCCAAAATTTCGAGTCAAATTTATTGTTAGCAGCACTTAAATATACATGATCGCCAACTTGTTCTATATTTCCAACAGGATAGATATAAGATAATTGTGATATTGCATCAATAACGCTAGAACTATTTAATCCATACATATTTATTTTTTTATTATCTAAAGCTAACTCTATTTGTAAATCTGCATCTCCAAAATTTCGTACTTTGTTTATATTTTTAATTTGCATTAAAGAGTTTTTCAAATTATCTGCAATTTTTAATAACTCTCTTTGATTATATTTTGAAGAAGATAAAGCAATAGATAATAATGACCACTCTTCATCCATAATTCTTACATTTGGTTCTTCCATATCCGAAGGAAAATATCTTTTTGCAAGGCTTACTGCATCTTTTACTTCATTTAATTTTATAGTTTTATCAACTCCATCTTGAAGTTCAATATTGATTGAAAAAAATCCTGAATAAATATATGAAGTGATTTTCCCAAGTCCTGAAATAGAGTTTAGTTGATTTTCTATTTCACTTACTGCAAAGTTATTTAAACTTTCTGCACTAGCTCCTGAGTAACTTCCTTCTATATCAAGTTTTTCAAGTTGAGTTGTAGGAAAAACTTCTTTAGGGATATTTATATATGAAAAAATTCCTAAAATGAGGAAAAAAACTAAAATAGTATGATTAAGTTGAGAATTTTTATAAAAATAGTCTATTAGTTTGTACATTAAAGACCTTGTTTTATAGATAAACTTTTTAATATTTTTTCATTTATTTCATTATTTGAAAAATTAAATCTAAATATTGACTCTTTGATATGAGAATATATATTTTCTTTTTTTATACCTCTAAACTTCTTCAAACGGTTATTTATAAACTCTTGTAATCCAAGAGTTGAGGTATAAAAGCCTACAACTGTGAAATTTTGTGTATGTTTATTGTAAAGGATTCTAATTGCATTTGATTTTGAATTATTTATCAGAGATTTTTTTATTTCATTTTTTATAAAGATTTTTAAATTTGCTAATAATTTTGAATGTTCTTCTATTAAATAAATTGAATTTTTGTTTATAATATAAAAAAAATACTCATTTCTAAATTTTATATATTCTACTTGAAATGTATTTCCTTTTAAAATAAATAAATCATTTATGATTGATTCTCTAAATATTTTGTAATAGTAATTTACAGTTGGTCTACTCAAATTGAGTATTTTTGATGTTTCACTTGCTGTAAAATCTTTACTAAAATATTCACATATTTCTTTTAATTTTAATTTCATAATATATTCTCTTTTTATTTTTTCACTAAGATTGATTAAATTTTGATGGTATTCTAATATAAAAAAATGTCCAAAAAGTGGCTCCTTTGAGAAAAGTATTTATCATGATTGAACTTTTTTGCAGAAAAACTTAAGTGACAATAAGAAATAATTCCAAAACAATACATGAGACTAGTTATTGTAATCATAATAAATAGATAAAAGGAAAACAAATGAATAAAAAAGGAAAAATGATATCAATGTCATTTTGTGTGTCGATGGTTTTGGGAAGCCAACTTTTTGCAGCACAAAATAGTCAAAACACAACAGTACTTGAAGAGATAAAAGTTTCAGAGAATAATTTGATTTTGAATAGTGTAACAGAAGAAACAGGTTCATATACAACAGGAGCTACAAGTACAGCCACAAAATTGGATTTATCTTTAAGAGAAACTCCTCAATCTGTTTTAGTTTTTACTAGACAAAGATTAGAAGATCAAAATATAACTTCTTATCAAGAATTATTATCTAAAACGCCAGGTGTTACTCTAAATAAGTGGGATGAAAGAGTATATCCAACAGCTAGAGGATTTACTATTGATTATAATTTATATGATGGAATGCCTACTTATTCAATTGCTGATTATGGTGCAAATGATACTGATTTAATCATTTTTGATAGAGTTGAAATTGTAAAAGGTGCAAATGGACTTATGACAGGTGCTGGAAATCCTGCTTTAGGTTTAAACTATATTAGAAAGCATGCTAATTCAAAAGAATTTAAAGGAACTATTGATTTAAGCGCAGGTTCTTGGGATAATTATACGTCTTCAGCAGATGTTCAAACTCCACTAAATACTGATGGAAGTGTAAGAGCTAGATTTGTAGCAAAACATCAAGATAAAAAATCATATATGGATAATTATGAAAAACAAACAGATGTTTTTTATGGTGTAGTTGATATGGATTTAACAGATACTACATATTTATCTTTTGGTGCTAGTTATGAAAATATTCAAAGAGATGGAGTAAGATGGGGAGGATTGCCAGCATTTTATACTGATGGTTCAAGAACTAATTTTAGTCGTTCTAAAACAGTTTCAGATGATTGGACTTATTGGGATAATAAAACTACAAGTTATTTTGCAGATTTAAAACAGTATATATATGATGATATTTCAATTAATGCGTCTTATTCAAATAGAACAATGGATTCAAAAACAGCAATAGCATATTATTTTGGAACAGTTAATAAAGTGACTAATAATGCAGATGGATTTTTGTATGATTATGTAAGTGATGCAAAAGAAGAAGAAAATAATCTAAATTTGTATGCCTCAATTCCTTTTGAATTAGCAAAACTTGACCATGAGATAATTACTGGATTTGGATATAACAAATATGATTTTAAAAAGAATAATTTTGCTGGGACTGGTTATATTAGTGCTTCCTCTTTAAATTTTAGTAATATAAATATTGATAATCCGCAATTAAGTGCAAATACTCCTACTTTAGAATTACCAAGTAAAACTATACAAAAAGGTTATTATTTGGCAGGAAGATTTTCTTTAATGGAAGATTTAAAACTTATCTCTGGTATTAGAGTTTCATCTTGGGAATATCAAGCTAAAAATGGAAATGGGAATAGAGAATTTGACGATGAAATTACTCCTTATGCTGGTTTAGTTTACGATATAGATAAAAATTACTCTATTTATGTGAGTTATACGAGTATATTTAAACCAACAGATAGACAAGATAAAGATAATAATTATTTAGACCCAGCAGAAGGGAAAAGCTATGAAACGGGAATTAAAGGGGAATATTTTGATGGACGTTTAAATACTTCTTTATCTATATTTAGAATTGAGCAAACAGGTTTTGAAGATACTGGAATACCAATTGCTAGCAATCCTTTAAAAAATGCCTTTGAAAGAATTGACGGCGTTGTAAGTAAAGGTTTTGAATTGGGAGTACAAGGAAATCTTACAGATGATTTTAGTTTAGATTTTGGATTAGCAAACTTTGAAGCAGAAAATCCTGATGGAAGTAAATTTAATACAGATTCTTCAAGAACAACAGCAAATTTATGGGCTAAATATACTATTAGTAATTATAGATTTGGTGCAGGATTGAACTATAAAAGTAAAGTTTATACAGGAAGTGGTGCAACTAAAATCACACAAGATGCATTTATCACTACTGATTTAATGGCTGGATATAAAATAAATAAAAGTTTAGATTTACAGTTAAATATAAACAATGTTTTTGATGAAAAATATTATGAAGGTATTGGAGTTAACTCTATGCTTTATGGTGACCCTCGAAACTTTACTCTTGGTATGAAATATACTTTCTAAAATTAAGGATAAAAGAGATTAAAAACTTTTTTATCTTCAAATAAAATATAAACTAAAATTAATTCTTTTTAATATATGATTATATGTTCATATGTTTATATAAAAAGGAATAATATGATTGTAAATTGCTGTGAACACTCAAAAGAAGTAGAAAATGTAAGAAAAGCTTTAGCTAGTGATGAAACTTTATATGACGTAGCAGAGCTTTTTAAAGCTTTTGCTGATACTACTAGAATAAAAATAATTGCTATTTTAAAAGAAGAAACTTTATGTGTTGGAGCAATAAGTGAAATTTTAAATATCAGTCAATCTGCGATTTCTCACCAACTAAAAGCACTAAAAAATGCAAAAATTGTAAAGTCAAAAAGAGAAGGTAAATGGATATATTATTCACTTGATGATGAACATATAAAAAGGATTTTTGATATGGGATTTGAGCATATAACAAAAGGATAATTTTATGAAAAAGGTCAAATTACAAAATTTAGATTGTGCATCTTGTGCTTTAAAGATTGAAAAATCTTTAGCTAATATGGAAGAGTTATCAAATGTAAAATTAAATTTTTCTACTTCAACTCTCACTTTTGAGCAAAATACAAAAAAAGATATTTTAGACAAAATAGAAAAAGAGATTCAAAAGATAGAAAAAGATGTAATTATTTTAAAAGATCAGATAAAAACTCAAAAAACATTTTGGCAAAATTTAGATAAAAAACTTTTAATTATCACTTTGATTTCTTTTTTTCTAACTTATATTTCTTACAACTATATAGAAAACAATTATTTAAAATTTACAGTTTATTTAGTAGCATATTTATTAGTTGGTTTTGATGTTTTATTTAAAGCTTTTAAAAATTTAACAAATGCTAGATTTTTTGATGAAAATTTTTTGATGTCAATTGCTACTATTGGAGCTTTTGTTTTGGGAGATTTTGTTGAAGGTATTGCTGTTATGGTATTTTATCAAATTGGTGAAATGTTCCAAAAAGTTGCAGTTAATAATTCAAGAGATAGTATAAACTCACTTTTAGATATAAAACCAGAATATGCAAATGTAAAAGAGGGTGAAAATGTTATACAAAAAGCTCCTGAAGATGTAAAAATAGGGGATATTATTTTAGTAAAAGCTGGTGAAAAAGTTCCTGTTGATGGAATTTTGCAAAGTAATGATTGTTCTTTTGATACTAGTGCAATTACAGGTGAATTTAAACCAAAAACGATAAAAGAGAATGAAGAAGTTTTAAGTGGATTTATAAATATTTCAATAGCTTCTTATGTAAAAGTAACTTCTTTATATAAAGATTCAACTATTGCAAAAATTATAGAACTTATTGAAAATGCAAGTTCAAAAAAAGCAAACGCAGAAAAATTTATAACAAAATTTGCATCAGTTTATACTCCAATTGTTATAGCTTTAGCTTTAATTTTAGCATTTATTCCTCCTTTATTTATCGAAGGTGCGATTTATTCTGATTGGATTGAAAGAGCATTAGTATTTTTGGTTATTTCTTGCCCTTGTGCTTTAGTTGTTTCTATTCCTTTATCATTTTTTAGTGCAATTGGTGCTGTTTCAAAAAAAGGTGTATTAGTAAAAGGTGCAAACTATATAGAAAAATTAACAGAGATTCAAGAAATTATTTTTGATAAAACTGGAACTTTAACAAAAGGAGTTTTTCAAGTTACAAGAGTAGAGAGTTTTAATTTAGATGAAAATAAACTTTTAGAATATGCTGCTTTAGTAGAAAGTTTTTCAACACATCCAATAGCAAAGGCAATAGTAAACGCTTATGATAAAGAGTTAAATTTAAAAGAAGTAAGTTCTTGTGAAGAGTTAAGTGGATTGGGAATAAAAGCAAAGATAAAAAATAAAGATATTTTAGTTGGAAATGAAAGACTACTTAAACAGTTTGGTGTAGAAGTAAGAAAAGAGATAAAAGAAGAATTAAATATCGTTTATATTGCTATTGATTCTAAATTTGAAGGATTTATTGTTGTAAGTGATATTATAAAAAATGAAGCAAAAGATTTTATAAATGAACTTAAAAAATTAAATATTTCTAAAACTTATATGCTAACAGGTGATAAAAAAGAAGTTGCTTTAAAAGTAGCAGATGATTTACAAATTGATGAGGTAAAATATGAACTTCTACCTCAAGACAAACTAAAAAGTTATGAAGAGATAAAAAACAAAACAGGAAAGATTACAGCTTTTGTAGGTGATGGAATAAATGATGCTCCAACTTTGGCAAATTCTGATGTAGGTTTTGCTATGGGAAAAGTTGGTAGTGATTTAGCTATAAAATCAGCAGATATTGTAGTTTTAAATGATAATTTAAATTCAATAAGTGATGCTATAAAAATTGCTAAAAAAACAAAAACTATTGTGTATCAAAATATCATTTTTATTATGTTTATAAAAGTTATATTTTTAGTTTTAGGTGCAGATGCAATTATTGGTATGAAAGAAGCGATTTTTGCGGATATGGGAGTTGCATTAATAGCGATATTTAACTCGATGAGAATTTTAAAAACAATAGAAGAAAAACCTAAAAAAGACTCTTTTTGTTCATATAAAAAAAGCTAATTCTTAGCTTTTTTTGTCTCTTATTTATCATGATTGAACTTTTAAGCAGAATTGTTTAAGCTAAATATGGAAATAATTACGATTTTATGAAATTAATTATCATAATATCTTTTCTTATAAGGAGAATAATGAAAGAGTTAATAAAATCTTTAAGTGTTCCCGAAGCAAGCGGGAAAAAGATCGGACTTTTTAGGACGCTCTGTGCTATATTTGGTGGATTAATAGTTGCATATTTAGGTATGACTTTACTTATTTATATGATTCCTGGAAAACCTGGAGAATCTATTGTTGTACCACTACTTTTTAATACTATGGCTTGGGCGATAGTTGCTTTATGGATTAGTTTAGCATATAGTAAATTAAGCGCAATATTAAGAGTGATTATTCCAACTTTGATATTTTCAATTTTAATTGCAATTTTATATAATATTTAAGGTAAGAGATGAATCAAGAAATAACGCAACAAGAAAAAAAGAAATTATTTAATCAAAGACTTCAAAGAGTTCATGTTACAACAGGAATAAGTTTTTCACTTCTTATGTATGTAGCAGTATTTTTTGGAATTTTTGCAATTTTACTTCCTTATATTCAAGTATGGGAAAAACCATCAAGACATTTTAAAGTAGCTGAACCTACAACTATAAACTATGGTGCAATGGTAGATCCAGTTTTAGCAGATCCTGAATATCCAAAAATAAATCCAATTTCTATCATTTTTCCAGGATATATGGAAGATCCAGCTCTTAGAATATCAACAGACTTTGTAGAAACAAAAGTATTTAATCCAAATACAAGTTTAGAAGTTAAAAATGAAGGTGATTTATCACGACTTGCAAGTTTTTTAAATCATATGCATTATGGAAGACCATTTAAAGATTTTGGATATTTTTTATTTGGTTTTATGGCTGTGGGAGTTATGTTTTTAGTTATTGGTGGAGTTATATTAATACTAAAAATAAAGTATAAAAATAGTACAGGCACAAAAACAGGAGTATTTTCAAAATGGCATAGGAAAATATTTACTTGGGTATTTCCTCCTTTTATAATTATTACATTAACAGGCGCTTTTATGAACATAGGTTATGATGGTTCTGCTCCTATGACTTATCTTGCTTCTAAAGGTGAAACTCATGAAATATGGAAATTAACAGGACCTGTTTTATATCCAGATGAACCAAGAATTGAAAAGAAAAATGATATTGTAGCTATGCTTCCAATGAATGAATTGTTAAAAAAAGCAAAAGAAATTGCTCCTGAAATTGATTTTCAAAGAGTAAAAATTATAAATTGGTATGATAGTAGTGCAATTGCAAAGTTTGAAGGTTATAATCCATATATGCCATTTCTAAATGGTATTTCGAATAAACCAAGTGTTACTTTAAGTGGAGTTGATGGAACTCTTATATCACAACAAAAAGTTATGGATAAACATTGGAGTGGATTATTTTATGATAGTGTTTTTTTCTTACATTTTTTGTTTGGAGTTGATACTTTTACAAGATTATTTATAGCTACTTTAATGACAGTTTCTACTTTTGCAATAGGATTTGGAGTATTACTTTGGCTTGAAAAAAGAGCTAGAAAATTTCCTTTAGATATTCCAGTTTATCAAGGCTTTGGAAAACTTTCTCTTGCAGTTATGATTGGTGTTATTCCTGCAACTGGATTATTATTTTTTTTACAATGGATACTTCCTTTTGATATGGAAAATAGAGTTTTAATTCAAAAAGGTTTATTTGCTGTTCTTTGGATAGGAACTTTGACTTGGGCATTTTATAGGTTAGATTCATATAAAACAGCAAAAGAGTTTTTATATCTTGGTGGAATATTATTTATTTTAAGTCCAATTGTTCATTTTATAAATAGTGGTTTTTCTCCTATTAGACTGATAAATGAACAAATGTATGTAATTTTAAGTGTTGATATTGGTTTATTTATATTTGGAGTTATTTTACTTTTTGTTGCAAAAAAACTTCCAACACAAAGAGAAAAAATCCAAGCTTTTTGGACTAAAGAAAGAAATTAAAAAAGGAAAAATGATGAAAAAGATATTTGTTTTTATGTTTTTAAGTGTTAGCTTATTTGCACATAATTTGATAATGAATGTAATAGATAATAAAGATAATACAATAACAGTAATTGGAGAATTTAGTACAGGAGAAGATGCAGCAGGAGCATTAGTAAGAGTAGAATCTTTAATAAGTGGAGATGTGTTGTATAAAGAGAGACTACCAGAAGCAAGTGAACTTACTATTACTATTCCAAAAGAGCCATATCAAGTAGTTCTTGATGGAGGACCAGGACATACAATAGTAAAAGAAGGAATAGCTCCATTAGAAGGGTTTAAAGAAGAATTAAAAAGTAAGAATGATTCGACAAAGAAATTATCAGTAGCACAAAATGCAAATAATGAATGGGATTTAATAACAATAGTATTTTTTGTATTGTGTTTAATATTATTTGCAATGGCTATTTATTTTAGTAATAAAAATACAAACAAAATCTTACAACAGCTAAAAGAGAATTGATTTCCTCTTTTAGTTATTATTTATTGAGTTATATCTTTACTTTTGATATAAACTTCGTGTCCTTCTCCAGCATCTAAAATAGCTCTAAAATCACCATTTGGCTTTTTGAAAGTTACTTCACTGTTTTCATTCATTTTTGTTTCAAAAATTTCTTTACCATTTTGTTCAATTATAAAATAAACACCACTAGCACTACTTCCATCACTAAATCCACCTTCACAAGTGATAGTTCCATCTCCATTATCAAAACAATTCATAATTGCTGAATGAGCAAAAGCTGAACTTGCTAGTATAGTAAGAGAAAATACTGTTTTTTTAATCATTTCATATCCTTTTTATTAAATAAATTTTTAAATCCTATTATTATCAAGAGTTTTTTAATCCTCCTTTCCAATTGATAGATTTATTTGGATAAAGTCCAAGAATCAGTGTGATTAATAACACTACGATGTAATAATAAGTCATTGCTTCAAATCCACTCCAAGAGTACATATTTCCTAATGTAAATATTATTGCTGATGATATTATTCCAAGACCTATTGGGAAAAATATTGCAAATAACATCCATTTAAAACTATTTGTTTGCATTTTAACAACTATCATTGTAGCAATACAAGGAGGAGTTAAAAGCATAAAGATAATAATTGCAGTTGCATGAAGTGGAGTATAACCACTATTTTGAGCCATTGCTTCTTCTGCTCTTTGATTATCTGCTTTATTGTTTTCGTATAAACTTCCTAAAGTTGCAACAGCACTTTCCCGTGCAGCAAATGAACTTAAAAATGCTACATTTATTTTCCAATCAAATCCTGCGTATTTTGTCAAAGGTTCGATTGATTTTCCTGCCATTCCAAGAAGAGAAGTTTCAACTTTTTCATTTTTTATCTCTCTTAAAATATTTTTTCTATCATTTGATAGTTTTTTCAAAGCATTATTTACTTTTTTTGCTTCTTCGTCTTTTATTGGTCTTATAAATTTATAAAATAATTCATTTTGTTTAATAAAACTTTCATCAACACTATCAGAAGAATTTATCATTTTCTTAGTTCGATAATTATCATAATAATTTAGAAGTTGTGAAACTTTTTCTTTTGAATTTATATGTTCATAATAAGTTGAATCTTTTATTTGTAAATCAAATTCACTTAAAGCATTATTTGACATATTTTCAAATTTTACTTTTGATTCATCACTAAGACCTGGAAATTGAAGTAGAGCAAAAAGTACAATTGCAACTGCAAGTACGATAGTTACAACTTTTTTAATATATAACCAAACTCTTTGAGATGAACGAATCACAACACCTTTTAAAGTAGGTAAGTGATAAGGTGGCAATTCCATAACAAAAGGAGCAGTTTCTCTATTTTTTAAAACAGTTGTTGTTAAAATTTTTGCAACAATTAAAGCACTAAAAACTGTAATTGTAGAAATATAAAACATCATAATTGCCATATCCGTTCTAAAAAATGCTGCAAGAAGTAGTGTATAAAATGGAACTTTTGCTAAACAGTTCATATAAGGAACTGTTAAAATTGTAGCCATTCTAGCTCTTTCATCAGCAATTCCTTTTGTTGACATAACTCCTGGAACTGCACATCCACCAACCATCGCACCACCAAGAACTAAAGGAAGAGTTGATTGTCCGTGAAGACCAAATTTTCTAAATACTCTATCAAGAATAAATGCCATTCTTGGCATATATCCAACATCTTCCATAATAGCAATTAATGCAAATAAAATAAAAAATATTGGAATATAGTTTAATAAGGCATTTGCACTATTTACCATCCAAATAGCAAAATCAGTAATCATTGGAACATCTGTAAAACTTGCTTCTGGCATAAAATCAATTACTAGATTTTTGAAACTTGCAAGTATTGGCCAAGTATAATCTGTTAGTTTATAACCCATAACAATAGATATTTCATAAACTAAAAACATTAAAGTAAATAAAATCGGTAATGCTAAAAATCTATTTAAAACTATTTTATCAGCTTTATCTGTCAAAGTTTCTTGATTTTTATTTTCATGTTTTACAGTTTTTTGATATATTATTTCTGCACTGTCATATCTGAAAGTTGCAAGGAATGTAACAATATTTTTATCATATCTTGTTTCAAATAAAGAGTTTTGTTTTTCTAAAGTATCTTTAATAGTTGGAAATTCATCGTTTAGATACTTTATGATAGTTTCATCACCTTCTAAAGCTTTTATTGCTAACCATCTTTTTGATAAATTTGAAGTTGAATCTTTGATTTGTTCTTCTATTTCTAAAATAAAACTTTCTAACTCTTCATAATTTATTTTAAACTCTTCAAAATTTGTTTTATTTTCATATAAAGATACAACTGATTTCATTATTTCATCTCCACCAATACCTTTTGCTCCACTTGCTTCTACAACTGGACAATTAAGCATTGATGAGATTTTTTGGCTATCTATTTTTATTTCTCTTCTAGAAGCTACATCCATCATATTTAAAACAACAATAACTGGTAATCCCATTTCTAAAAGTTGAAAAGTTAAGTACAAATTTCTTTTAAGATTTGATGCATCTACAACATTTATTATAATATCTGGTTTTTCGTTTATAATATACTCTTTTGCAACTCTTTCTTCTAGTGAGTAAGAGCTAAAAGAGTAAGTTCCTGGTAAATCAACCATTTGTATTTTGTAATCTTGGTATTTAAAAAAACCTACTTTTTTATCTACTGTAACACCAGGGTAATTTGCTATATGTTGTTCTATTCCACTAACAAGATTAAAAATTGTAGATTTCCCACAGTTTGGTTGTCCTGCTAATACTGTTTTTAAATTCTTCATATCATATTCACTTCTATTAATTTTGCTTCACTTTTTCTCAAAGTTAAATTGTAATTATGTATTTTTAACTCCATTGGATCATATAAAGGTGCTTCTCTTATTACTTCTACAACAGCACCATTTACAAATCCCATATCAAGTAATTTATATAATAGTGCTCCTTTTGCATTAAGTTTTGAGATTTTTACAATAGAGCCTTTTTTTATTTCATTTAATCCCATAAATATTCTCCTTCTAATCTTTAAAGTTAATTTCTTTTATTTTTTTATAATCATCTTTTGAGTAAATAACTGCATAATAGTTTTTTTGATCATCGTATCTAATGAGATAATTTACTGGATCAGCAATAAATTTTAATCTCATTTTTTTATAATCAAACTCTTTCAAATCAAGTCTTATAAACTCAAAATCCCAAGTTAAAAGATAAAAATTGCTATTTTTATCTATTGCATAACCGCTTAAATTTTGTTGTTTATTTTCTGCAATATTTATATAAACAATATCTATATTTTTAGGATATTCAATCTCTTTTATTTGTATATTGTTATTCTCTTTTTTTAGATTGAAAAGTCTATTTTTATTATCTATTATCAAATATCCTAAATCAAAAGGTTTTATATTTGTAGTTTTACCCCAAATATTTTTTACAGGATATGAAAAATCTATTTCTTGTAATTTTTTATTTAACTCTTTAGAATCTTCCTTTAAATGGTCATTGTCAAAATCATAAATTTTTGCACCATCTTTAAAAATACCAAAAAACTCTTCTGGAAATTTAATCATTCCTTCATTAGTTTGAGGATTAAAAAGTGGATAAAGTTCAGTCTCTTGTTTTTTTAGTAATTTATAGTTGTAATCAAATCCTAATTTCGAATCTTTGATTTCATCTTTAGTAAAAACTTTTTCATTTATAGTAACTGGAAGTTTTTTCTGAATATCCAAATCTCTCCAATAAACAAAAGGAAGATATGATTCATACTCTTTTTGTAAAAAAGTTCTATCATCTTTTATCCCATACTCAAATCTATGTTCTCCAAAATTTTTTTGATAAACAAACTCTTCTAAAATATCTGAATAAAAAATGTAGTATTTATAAAACTCTTTTTGATAATTCTCTTTATAATTTAAAAAAGATGAGGATAAAAGAATAAAAGAGATAATAAAAAAGCCAACTTTATAAAATATTTTTAATCTTTGTTGTTTTACGCTATAAAAACTATCAAGTAAAATAAATGGTGAAAAGATTAAAACAGTAAATAGAATAAAAAAATCATTTATAAAAAATTGTTCTTTTACAAATACGAATAAAAATAAAACCGAAATTAAAGCTTTTAAAAATAAAATTTTTTTGTTTTGTTCTAAAATCAAAGCTGAAACTAAAATATAAAAAATTATAGAAATAAGACTAAAAGCTAAAGTATCTTTAAATATTATTTGCACAATTTCTTCTGGATAATAGTGTGCACAAATTGCTAAAATAGATAAAGAGATAAAACTATAATAAAATATGATAAATACTAAACCAATAAAAATATGAGAAAAAACTATTTGAGCCAAATTTAAAGGTAGATGAATAGTTACTTTTACTCTTTTTTGAATAAGTTCTGGCAAAAACTGAAATAAAGCAAATAAACAGCCAAAAATGAGATAATAAAATATTAAATCAAAATATGGTTTTTGTTCTAATTGAACAAATCTATACCACATCATAGATTCAGGTTCGACCGTTGAAAACTCGAAGTTTAACCTAAATGCAAAATATCCTAAAATTATTATTGAAGTTAGAATTGAGAATAATAAAAAGCTTTTTATTTTTAGCCACTCTTTTATAAAAATTGATTGAAACATTAGTATTTCCCTACATATCCCAAAAATTTGTCTTCAAAATCAACTTGTAATTCTTCTAATGAATCAAAATTTTCAAATGTATAAATTTTTTTGTAATTTTTGTGAGATTCAACTCTATGTACATTTTTTAAATCTATTTGTTCATTTTCGTTTAATTTATAACATCTAAAATTTTCTATAAAATTTTTCATACTATTTTTATAAATCTCTTTATCTTTTTGTATGATTGCGATGTCATCAATCAAATCAACTAAATCACTCATAATATGTGAAGTGATAAGTACAGTTTTATTTGTTTCTTTTACATAATCTTTTAAATAATCAATAAATAGCTTTCTGTATCCTGCATCAAGTCCCATCGAATAATCATCAAGAATTAGTAGTTTTGCATCTTGAGCAAATAAAAGTCCTAAAATTACTTGTGATTTTTGCCCAAAAGATAAAGTTGAGAGTTTTTGATTATGATTTAAATTCATAAGATTTATTAACTCATAAAAAACAGGTTTTTTCCAATTTGGATAAAAAGGTGCAAAATATTTTTCTATCTCTTTTATGCTCATAAAATCATAAGTTATAAATCCTTCATATAATAAAGCAATATCTTTTTTTATTTGTGCACTCAAGTTATGAGATGGCTCTCCAAAAATCAAACATTTTCCACTGTTTGGTTTTAAAAAGCCCATTAAAATATTTATTAAAGTAGACTTTCCTACACCATTCTTTCCTAAAAGACCAAAAATAGTGCCTTCTTTTATTTGCAAGTTTAGATTTTCATAAATCCTTTTAGAATTGTATGAATAGGATAAATTTGAGATATCTATTATAATATCACTATTTTTCATTTGATTTACAAGAACCTTTTCCGCAATTGCAACCGTTATTTTTGAAAATTTTTTTGTATAGATAAAAAAGTGCGCCTAAAGTAATAATTGATAATATGATGTTTTCCATAATAATTCCTAAAATTAAAATAAATGTTTGATGATAGCGAAATAAAGCTTTAGTAATAGTAATTATTAATTTTACTATGATTGCTTATAAAAGAATTTAATAAATTTTAGTTTTAGAAATTGTAAATGTTTTGCTAAATTGATAAGTATATATGGATTTTTAAGGGAATGTTTTAAATAAGTGGTGGGTCATGAAGGACTCGAACCTTCGACCACTCGGTTATGAGCCGAGTGCTCTAACCAGCTGAGCTAATGACCCACGATGGCGGACAGTGAGGGATTTGAACCCTCGGTACCGTTGCCAGTACGTCTCCTTAGCAGGGAGGTGGTTTCAGCCAACTCACCCAACTGTCCATTCTTCAGCTGTCTGAATTTATTTTAATAAAATCAGGATGGGAATTATAATAACATATCTCTTAAATATGACTTAAAATGTGAAAAAGGGATATTAAATGCTTTTTAATATCTCTTCTACAACTTTTTTTGGATTATTTGATTTGTAAATAGGTCTTCCAACAACTATAAAATCTACTAAATTTTCTTTTGAAAAAGCAATATCAGCAACTCTTTTTTGGTCACCACTATCTTCTCCAAAAGGACGAATTCCTGGACATAAAGTAATAAAATCTTTTGAAGTGTTATTTTTTATATCTAAACTCTCAAAAGCTGAGCATACAACCCCATCCATTCCTGCTTCAAAAGTATCTTTTGCAAATTGTCTTGCTTTTGTTTCTATATCTTCATTATAAATTGCTTTAAAATTTTCATTATCAAATGATGTAAGAGCAGTTACAGCTAGAACTAAAGGTTTATTTGGAATATCTTTTATCCTTTCCATAACTGTTTTCATAGCAATAATTCCAGCACTTGCGTGAACATTGAACATATCAATTATTCCAAATTTTGATATATCTTCAGCTGCATCAGCCATTGTATTTGGAATATCGTATAGTTTTAAATCTAAAAATATTTTAAAATTTGGATTTATAGCTTTTAACTCTTCTAAAAACTTTTTACCATCTCTTAAATAAGTTCTAAACCCAACTTTTAACCATACATCAAAATCTTTTAACTGTTTTACAAGGTCTAAATTTTCTTTAGCTGTTTCTAAATCTAAAGATACACATAATTTCATAGCTTTATTCATTTTAAGCCTTTACTATTTTATCAAGTAAACCATTTATAAATTTTGGAGCACCATCACTAGCTAATCTTTTTGATAGTTCGATAGCTTCATTTATAATTATTGCTTTTGGTAAACTTTCAAATAAAATTTCATAAATTGCAAGTCTTAAAATAGATTTTTCAACAGAACCTATATCACTTAATGTTCCTTGATTTAAGTTTGAAACTATATTTTCATCAATTTGGCTTAAATTTTTGATAGTTCCATTAAATAAATTAAGTGCAAAATCTTTTTGATTATTTCTTATTTTTTTCTCTTCTAAAATTTCATCTACAAATTTAGTAATACCATCATTTCCTAAATCATAAGCATATAATAGACCAATAACAGACTCTCTTGCTTGTGTTCTAGTTGCCAAAATTATTTCCCCATTTCGTTATATAAATCTAACATTTCAATAATAGTAACCATAGCTTCAGCACCTTTGTTACCAACTTTTGAACCAGCTCTTTCAATTGCTTGTTCTATTGTATCAGTTGTTAAAACACCATTTGATACAGGTTTCCCATATTTTAGTCCAACTGTAGCAATACCTTTTGTAGCTTCTGCACTAATGTAATCAAAGTGTGGAGTTGCTCCTCTTATTACTGCACCAACACAACAAACAGCATCATATTTTCCACTTGATAATGCTTTTTCTAAAGCAAATGGAATTTCAAAAGCTCCTGGAACTAAAATCAAATCTAAATTGTCTTCATTCCCACCATGTCTTTTGAAAGCATCACGTGCACCTTCTACTAATCTATCTGTTATTATGTGATTAAATCTACCATTTATAACGGCAATTTTTTCATTTCCTTTAAGTCTTAAAACACCTTCTATTACTTTCATCTGTTTCTCCAAAATTTGTTTAAAAATAAGGTATCAATTATACCCTAAAGCTTCTTTGATTGCAAAAATCTCATTCATAGTTTTATATAAATCATCAATTTGTAGCATATTTGGTCCATCACTTTTTGCAGTTTTTGGATCAATATGTGTTTCAAAGAAAAATCCATCTACTCCAACACTTGCTGCTGCTCTTGCCATATATGGTACAAAAGAGCTATTTCCTCCTGTTGTTCCACCAGTACTTGGTATTTGTACACTATGAGTTGCATCAAAAATTACTGGAGCATATTGTCGTAGAAGTATAAGGTTTCTCATATCCACAACTAAAGCACCATATCCAAAAGTATTTCCTCTTTCACAAAGCCAAACACCAGCTTTTTGCGAGTTTTCATAAGATACTTCGTCTATTCCTCTTGTATTTAATACTTTTTCAACAGGATGTTTCATAGCATCAGCTGCAAGGAACTGTCCTTTTTTGATATTTATTTTTGCAGGAGTTTTTGCAGCTGCTACGAGTAAATCTGTTTGTCTACATAAAAAAGCAGGAATTTGTAAAATATCTATTATTTCTCCAGCAGGAGCTGCTTGGTATGACTCATGAATATCAGTTACAACTTTATATCCAAACTCTTTTTTTATCTCTTCAAAAATTTTTAGTCCTTCATCAAGACCTGGTCCTCTAAATGAACTTAAACTTGTTCTATTTGCTTTATCAAATGAAGCTTTAAAATAAAATTCTACTCTTTTATCTTCACTTAAAGGTTTTAATTTTTCAGCGATTTTCATCACTGTATCTCTATCTTCAAGGACACATGGTCCTGTCATTATTTTTAACATTTAAAAAATCCTTCAATTTTTTTTAGTAGATACTAATAATCCACTTATAATAATCAAGATTATACCTAAAACTATCAAAAATGAAGGGATTTTATCTCCTAAAAGAGTTCCTAATATTATTGAAAATGCTATATCACTATATGAAATAGTGCCTATAATTCCAGCTTTTGCAAAAGAATATGCTTTTGTCATAAAGATTTGTGCAAAAGTTGCAAAAATTCCTAATAAGATAATAAATATCCAATCATTTACTTCTGGCATTATAAAAGTTGCTAACATAAAATCAAGATGAGGGTTTGTATAAAAATTTCCAATTATCATTAAAATTAGTGGTCCAAGTGCTCCTATTGCCATAAAAGATAAAACTATTGCTCTTGAATCATAATATCTTCTTAATTCTCTCACAGAAGTATATGCAAGTGCAGCTCCTATTCCTGAAAGTATCCCTAAATAGTCACTTTTTTCTAAATTTGTTCCATTAAATTCAGTGATAAATAAAATTCCTATAAATCCTACAAAAACTCCAATCCAGCCTTTAAAACCAAGTTTTTCTTTTAAAAATAAATAAGCAAAAATTGCTGTGAAAATCGCTGAAGTTTTTGAAAAAGTCATGGCTTCACCTAAAGGGATATTTGCAATATTATAAAAGAAAAATAAAAGTGAAACAAAGCCAATAAATCCTCTAAATACTAATAACCAAAATTTTCCACCAAGTTGTTTTAATGGAGAGCGATAAATAGATATTAAAATAAATATTACTCCAAAAATATTTCTAAAAAATACAACTTCTACTGAGCTCATAGAGTTACTTAAATGTTTTGCAGCAACACTCATAAGTGCAAATAAAAATGAAGCAAGAAGTATATATTTTATTCCTTTTGATAATTGTTCATCCAAAATAATTCCTTAATCGTATAAAAATGCGATTGTAGTGCTTATGCTATTAAAATAAGGTAAAAAATAAAGCTTATTTTAGATAATATTAGCCCAAAAATGACTGTTTATAGGAAGATTATGGAATATTTAAAAATTGTTGGTGGAAAAGATATTTCAGGAAGTGTAGAAATATCTGGAGCAAAAAATGCTGCTTTACCTTTGATTGCTTGTACAATTTTAGGAAAAAATGAGATTACTATTGGTAATTTACCAAATGTTGTAGATATAAATACTTTTTTAAAACTTATTTTAAAACTTGGTGGAAGTTTTGTAAAAGAAGAAAACAAAGTAAAAATAAATACTTCAACTATAAATAATACGACAGCAACTTATGATATTGTAAAAACTATGAGAGCTTCAATTTTAGTTTTAGGTCCATTATTAGCTAGATTTGGACATTGCGAAGTTTCTCTTCCAGGAGGTTGTGCAATAGGTCAAAGACCAGTTGATTTACACTTAAAAGCATTAGAGCAAATGGGTGCAAAAATAGAGATTCTTCAAGGATATATAAAAGCAACAGCACCAAATGGTTTAAAAGGTGCAAAAATTGTATTTGATAAAGTAACTGTTGGTGGAACTGAAAATATAGTTATGGCAGCAGCTCTTGCCCATGGTGTAACAACAATTATAAATGCAGCAAAAGAACCTGAAATTGTACAGCTTTGTGAAGTTTTAGCAAATAGTGGTGTTAAAATAGAAGGTATTGGAACATCAAAAATTGTAATAGAAGGAACAGGACAAAAATTAATTGATATAAAACCTTTTGATGTAATTCCTGATAGAATCGAAGCTGGAACTTATATGTGTGCTGCTGCAATTACAAATAAAAAGTTAAAAATAAACAAAGTTATTCCTTTACATCTTGAAGCAGTTATTTCAAAACTTGAAGAAATGAATTTTGAAGTATTACAAGATGAAAATAGTGTTACAATTTTACCAACAAATGAAATAAAACCTGTAAACATAATCACAACAGAATATCCTGGATTTCCAACAGATATGCAAGCACAATTTATGGCACTTGCAACTCAAGCAAATGGAACAAGTACTATTGATGAAAGATTATTTGAAAATAGATTTATGCATGTTAGTGAACTTTTAAGACTTGGAGCAGATATTCATCTAAATGGAAATATTGCGACAATCAATGGTAAAATGGGAAGCTTAAATGGAACAGATGTTATGGCTACTGATTTGAGAGCTTCTTCTGCTCTTGTATTAGCTGCACTTGTAGCTAACGGAGAGACAAATATTCACAGAATTTATCATCTTGATAGAGGGTATGAAAATCTTGAAGGTAAACTTTCTCTTATTGGTGCAGATGTAAAAAGATCTAAAGAGGACTAATTTTGATTGAGACACTAAAAAAGATGTTTTCTACAAAAGAAGATACTAAAATTGATGAATTTGAAATATTTTTAGAAATTTTAGAATCTTATATGAAAACTAATCATCCAAAAATTAAAATAGATTACAGTGTCTCAAAACATTTTGAAAATGAAACAAATCTAAAAGTTAGAAAAAGTTTAATGATTGAAAATATTGTTAAACAATTTCAAAACTTTGAATATATAAAAACTACTCAAAAATCAATTCAAAAAGATAAACTTTGGAATGGATATAACTTAAATTCGGCAACAAATTTTAAATATCCAGTTGACTGGCTAAAAAGAAAAGAGTTTGTTTATAGAAGAGATGAGGGTTGTTGTAATAGATGTGGAAAATTTTTAGCTGAATTAACTGATGTTCATACAGCTTTTGCAAAAGAGATAAAAGATGGTGGTACTTACCATTTTGAAAATATTATAATATTGTGTTTTGATTGTTATAAAATTGTAGATTTTAATCAAAATGATTCAAAAGGAAATTTACACATTTCTTTAAATGATAAATTATTAGATTTAGTGAAAAATTAAGATTTTTTCATTTTTAAATCTAGTTTGTGACACATCTTTATTCCATATAAATATATTATCCATGAAACATAAATCCAAAAAAATGTAAACAATAAAGTAGCAAGTGAACCATAAATAGTTGTATAAGTTTTATTATAAATTACATAATAAATAAATAGATTTTTAGAGATACTTAAAACTGCTAAAGTAAAAAATGATGATATTAAAGCTGCATAATTAGCTATTTTTTTATTTGCACTTAATTTAAATAAACTAAAAAATATAAACCAAGTAAATATAAAAGATATAGAGTTTCGCAAAAAATCATTTTCTAAGAATGACAAAACAAAAGTTAAAATGACAAAAAATAGAGGAAATATTATAAAAAATAAAGAATAAATAAAAAAAGATAATATAACAGGACGTCTTATTGTTTCGTGAATTTTATTTACAATATAATCATAATCTTTAAAAAACATCACAAAAACAAATATCATATAAATAATTCCTAAAAATCCTAATTTGTTTGAATTAGAAATATAGTTTTCTAAAGCTTCGATTATATCTTTTGAATGAGTTGGATTTATAAAATTAAACAGATAAATAGTAAAAGTATTCATATAAGCATGAAATTCTGGAAAATTTGAAATAATTGCTATTGCTAGAGCAATTATTGGTAAAATAGAGAAGATAGTAAAAAAACTTAAACTCGCTGCATAGTAAGTTGTATCATCATTAAAAAATGAATCAACAGCAAGAATAAATTTTTTTAAAAGATTTATATTACCATCTTCTTTTTGCATAACTAAATTATAATCCCATTTTAAAAGGATTTAAGATGTTATTTGGGTCAAAAGCTTTTTTGATACTTCTAAATAGATTCATCTCAGCTTCAGTAAATGCAATATTCATAAATGGTGCTTTTGAAAGTCCAATACCATGTTCTCCACTTAAAGTTCCACCTAAATCTACAACATATTGAAAAATTTCTTCGATAGCTTTATGTCCATCTTCCATCTCTTTTTCATTTGTTTTGTCTTTAACCATAACATTTACGTGGATATTTCCATCTCCTGCATGACCAAAACAAGGAACGTTGAATCCATATTTTCCACCAATTTTATAGATTCCTTCTAATGCAACTGGTAATTTACTTCTTGGAACAGAAATATCTTCATTTAATTTTTTAGTTCCATAAATCATAGTTGCTGGACTTGCATTTCTTCTTGCAAACCAAAGCTTTTTGCTCTCTTCTTCATCACTTGCCACTATAAAATCAATAGAACCATTTTGTGCAAAAGAGTTTTTTAAAGTTTCTAATTGAGAGTTTATTTCATCTTCACTACTTGCATCAACATCACCAACTAAAATTCCACCTGCATTTTCAGGAAGGCTAATATGAGGAAATTTTTGTTTTAATGCTTTAATTACAAGAGCATCTAAAAATTCCATTGCAACAGGATTAGCACCAGCAGCAAGTGATTTAAAAACAGCTGTCATGGCACTATCAACGCTAGGAAAAACTCCCATATATGTTTTTTTGAATTTTGGTTTTGGAATTAGTTTTAAAGTAATTTCAGTGATAACTGCTAAAGTTCCTTCACTTGCTATTAAAATTCCAGCTGTGTTATAACCTGCTACATCTTTAATAGTTTTTTTACCAGCAACTATAATATCTCCATTTGGTAAAACTGCTCTTAATGCCATTACATAATCTTTTGTAATACCATATTTTGCAGCTCTCATTCCACCTGCGTTTTCACTTACATTTCCTCCAAGAGACGAATATTCCTCACTTGCTGGATCTGGTGGATAAAATAGTCCTACTTCTTCAACTGCTTTTTGAAATTGCATATTTATAAGTCCTGGTTGAACAACTCCAACCATATTTTCCATATCAATTTCAAGTAGTTTATTCATATGTCTTTCAAGTGAAAGAATAATTCCACCATTTGCTGGAAGTGCACCACCAGTAAAACCTGAACCAGCTCCTCTTGGAACGATAACTATTTTATGTTCATTACAATATTTTAAAATATCACTAACGTCCTGTTCATGTCTTGGAAAAACTACAGCATCAGGTTCAAATCTACTTCTTGTTGCATCATAACAAAAAGCAATTAAGTGAGCTTTATCACTTTTTATATTTTCAACACCTACAATAGAAGTTAAATAATCTAAATGTTTTTTATCAATCATTATTTTAATCCTAAAATTTGCTTATAATAATCATCATAACCTAAATCTTCTTTATCAGAGAAAAATGGAATAGATGAAAAATCAATAAGAGGTCCTTTTATCTCTTCAACTCTTGTATAAAATGGCATTTGTTTCTCTTTTATATTTACAGGAAAGCTATAAACATCTAATATAGCAAATGTTTTTGTATCAAGAATATATACTTTACTATCTAATACAAAGAAGATTGTTCCTAAGTTTTGTTCAATTGCAAATTTTTGAATATCTTCTTTTGTTGGGAAAGGTTGATTATTTACTTTTAATTTTGTACCAAAAATATCTGAGTGAATAAAGTTATTTTGTTTAAAATCACTTCTTACTGCTTGGAAGCTATCATAATCAGGTGCAATTAATAAAGATTGATTGTACATATAATTTAAAACGATTACATCATTATTTGTTACAACTCTTTTTGTAGTTGGAATAGCATCTTGTTTTAAGTCATCAAAAGGAAAATATTCAACAACTGATGAAGTAGGAGTTGAACTGATAACTTTTGCATTTGCAACAATTAATCTTTTATCATTATCATAAATATGTACAACAATACCAGATTGTCCAACAGTTAAATTACCAATTTCAATTGTACTTTGGTTATCTTTTAGATTTACAACTTTTGCACCAATAGGTTTGATTGAAAACTCTTTTTTAGAATAGTTTAAACTATTTGCATAAGTTTTAGGTGTATTTGATAAAGCTTGATTTGTATTTTTATAAAAATAGTATGAATAGCTAAGTTTATTTTGAGATGTTGTAACTTGAATATCTAAAATATCCCAACCAGATTTTTTCATATCATTTAAAGTCAATTTTCCTTCACAAATTCCACCATCAAGTTTTGAAGTTTCAATTTGAGAAGGTAAATCTAAACCATTTTTATAACAAATAGTTTCATCAGCTAATAAATTACTTGAAAGTAGAGATATTGCACCTAAAAATAGAGCTTTGTTAAACGTTTTTTTCATCATTTTTCCTATTAGTTTGATTGTAATTCTTGAAGTTTAGTTCTAACTTCATCAACATGTAAAATTTCGATTTTTTCACCTTTTACACTTTTTGTTTTTCTAACACTTACTTTATCCCAAAAAGCTGCAATTTTTCCTTCAGGATTTATAATAAAAGTGCTTCTTACTACACCCATAAACTCTTTACCCATAAATTTTTTCAGTTGCCAAACACCAAAATCTTGACATATTTTTTTCGTTTCATCAGATAATAAAGTTATTGTTAAGTCATATTTATCAATAAATTTTCTGTGTTTTTCTGTATCATCAGGACTTACTCCTATAACAACAGCATCTAAATCATCAAAAAATGAGTGTTTATCTGTAAAATCGCAAGCTTCAGTTGTACAACCAGGAGTTAAATCTTTTGGATAAAAGTATAAAACTATCCATTTTCCTGCTAAATCTCTTGAACAAATCTCTACATCATCTTGATTTGGAGCACAAAAACTTGGTGCATTATCTCCAATTTTTAACATAACTTTTTTCCTTTATTTTATTGCTATAAATGTTGCAAAATTTACCCATTTAAAAATAGTTTCACAATGGCTAAATCCAGCATCTTTTATCATTTTTTTATTTTCATCTTCAGTATAAGGTATTAGTACATTTTCTAAAGCTTCTCGTTTTTGTGATATTTCAAATTCACTATAACCTTGAGTTTTTTTAAACTCATAATATTCATCAATGCACTGTTTATTTAGGTTAGAATTTGTTGAAATAACTTTTTCACTAAAGATAAAAATACCTTTTTCATCTAATGAATCATATATTTTTTTTACTAATTTTTCTCTTTGTAATGGTCTGATAAATTGTAAAGTATAGTTTGAAAGAATAAGTTTTGCATCATTGTATGTTACATCATGTAAATCAGCATTTATTAACTCGATTTCAACCCCAAAAGCTTTAGCTTTGTTTGAAGCTCGTTTTAGCATTGCATCAGAGTTATCAATACCTATTAATTTTAAATTATGTTTACAATGTTTGCTTAATTCAATTAAAGTTGAAGCAGTAGAACATCCTAAATCATAAACTTTGTCATTTTCACTTAGAAAATTGCAAGCAAAATTTATTGATAATCTTTGCATCTCTTTATAAAAAGGAACTGATCTATTTAGCATATCATCAAATACGCTAGCTACTTCTTCATCAAATTCAAACTGTTTTGTAATTGATTTATTAAATACTTTATCTATCATACTTATATTTTATCTAAAAGAGTTAAAATTTTTATTTAATCAAAGAAAAATAGTTTTTTGAGACTTCAATATCATCAAGAATCTGTTTTTTTAGTTCTTCAAAACTATCAAATTTTTGATTGTCTCTAACTCTTTTTATAAATTTTATTTGAATATTATGATTATTTACTTCTATATTTTTATCTAAAATATGAGTCTCAACTGCATAATTTCCATCAGTTGTAGCTCTATGTCCTAAAAAACTAACAGAAGAGTATTCAATTTCATCAACAACAGTTTTTGATATATAAATTCCTTCTTTTGGAAGTAAAAATTCATCAATTGTTAGATTTATTGTTGGAACAAAGTTTGTAGTTCCTAAACCTTGACCTTTTTGTAAAAAGCCATAGATTTTGTACTCTTTTCCTAAAAGTTTGTTTGCAAGTTCTATATTTCCATCTTTTATAAATTCTCTAATAGTTCTTGAATGTACAGCGATATTATCAACTTTTATTTCAGGAATAATAATAACTTCTCCATCAAAAAGCTCTTCCAAATCTTGCGTTGAACAACTTCTATTTTTTCCAAAACAAAAGTCATAACCAACAACTATTTTTTCTAATTTTGGAAACTCTTCTTTGAGTAACTTTATAAATTCAATTCCTTCAAGTTTTTTTATATTATCAAGAACATAATAATAAATTGGATATTTGCTATATTCTTGTCTATAACTTTTTGGAGTTAAGTTTGCAAAACCTGATTCTATTGAAACAATGGCACCATTTTCACCTAAATTTTTAAAAAGTTCTTGATGTGCTATATGCATACCATCAAATCCACCAATTGCAATAGCTGTAATTGTATTTTTATTTACTAAAATAGAAGAACTCTTCAACATTTCCATCTTTTCCTTGTAGTTTACTAATATTTGAATATTTTAAAGTCCAATTTAAAATATTTGTTTTATTTAAAAAGTTGTCTCTTGCTTTTTGTATTGCATTATTATCTTTTACAATACCTTTTTTATCTCTTTTTACATTAGAACCTACTTCAAATTGTGGTTTAAAAAGGATAATTATATCTTTTGATGCAAGAGTATTTATAGCATCAATTATGTTTAATATAGAGATAAATGATACATCACAAGTAACTATATCAAAAATTTCATCACTTTCAAAATTTCTAATATCAGTATTTTCAAAAAAGTTTATTTTATCGTTATATTTTATTCGTTCGTGGAGTTGATTTGTTCCAACATCAACGCAAGTTACTTTTTTTATCTCATTTTCTAATAAAATTTGTGTAAATCCACCAGTGCTACTTCCTATATCTAAAGCATTTTTATCTTTTAAATCAAAGTTTTTTAACTCTTGTAAGAAAAATTTTAATTTATAAGCAGCTCTTGAAACATAAAAGTCATCTTCTAAGAGTTCAATTTTATGAAAATCCAAAACATTAAAAGATGGTTTTGTTATAATCTCACCATCACATTTAACTTTATTTGATTTTATAAGTTCAGTCGCTTTGTTTCGACTTTGTATATTAAAATTAGTAGTTAAGTACATATCTAGTCTCATAGGCGGAATTATATTTGAAATTTGTTCAAAAAGAGTTTAGTTACACCATTGAAGAGAAAAAATCAAAATTTATATCATATTTATTTCCTTATTCAAATTTTGATGAGGTTATGAAAAGATTAAGAGAAGAACATCCAAAAGCAGTTCATTTTGTATATGCTTATAGGTATTTAAATGAATTTGAGCAAATAGTGGAAAATAGTAGCGATGATGGAGAACCAAAAGGTACTAGTGGAAAACCAACTTTAGCTGTTTTAAGTGGTGCAGATATTGTAAATAGTGCAGTTGTTATTGTACGATATTTTGGTGGAACAAAATTAGGAACTGGTGGATTAGTTAGAGCATATTCAAATAGTGCCAATGAAGTCATAAAAATAAGTGAGTTTAAAGAGTATAAAAAATTAATAACAAAACTATTAGAAATTGATTATAATGAGCTTTCTCAATTAGAATACATATTAAATCAAGAGAATATAAAGATTGTTTCAAAAGATTTTGATATGAATGTAAAATTAGAAATTGAACTTACAAATGAAGAGTTTGAGAACTTAAAGCCTTTACTTTCGAGAAATATTAAGATAATATAAATAATTCAAGATAATATCTGGAGTTATTTATGAAAAAAATATTTATAGTTTTACTACTTTTTTTTTATGCTCTTAATCTATACTCAAATGATGAAATAAATATCAATTTTAAAGATATAAAAGTTGATGATTTAATAAAAATAACCTCAAAAATAACCAAAAGAAATATTCTAGTAACACAAATCATAAATGAAAAAGTTGATTATATTCCAACACAAAAAATTACAAAAGAGAATTTATTTGATATTTTAGAAACAATACTAAAAGAAAAAGGATATTTTTTAGTTGAAGAGAATGGTGTATTAAAAGTAAAAAAAGTAGAAATAATTAAAGAAGAAGAACAGTTTACAGAAGTTATAGGTTTAAAAAATGTTGATGGTGTAAATATTATAAAAATTTTAGATGATGTTGTAAATAAAAAATATATTAATAAAACAATAAAACCTTTTGTTTCTTTGGATTTAGAATCAAACTCTTTGGTAGTTATGGCATCAAAAGATGAATTAAAACAGATAAAAGACTTAATACAAGAACTTGATAAAGAGAAAGCTCAAGTTTATGTTCAGGCTAAAATTATAGAAGTAAATAATGAACTTGTTAATAAAATAGGAATTTCTTATGGAATTATAAATGCAAGTGCAAGAAGTGATGGAATAAATGCAATTTCTTCAAATTTAAATGGTGGCTCAAATGCTATAAAAGAAGCAGTTGATACTTTGGGAATAAGAATGAGTGATGTAAATATTAAATCAGGACTTGCTTTGGGCGCTAGTTTAAACTTACTTCAACAAAATGGTGCTTTAGATATAGTTTCTGAACCATCAATTTTGGCAATAGATAATAAAGAGAGTTCTATATATGTAGGAGAAAAAATTTCAGTTGAAATTTCTAGTACTTTAACTGACGGTGGATTACAAAGAACAAATTATGAAAGAGAAGATATCGGACTAACTCTTAAAGTGAAACCAAGAATTTCAAGTGATACAAAGTTGACTTTAGAAATTAATACTTTATTAGAAGGTATAAAATCAACTTCTGTTTCAGCTGGACAAAATCCTGATACATTAAAAAAAGAGATAAAAACAGCAGCTATTTTAAATAATGGTGAAAGTGTAATAATAGGAGGACTAATAGAAAATAAAAATGAAACTATAGAACAAAAAGTTCCAGTTTTAGGCGATATTCCACTTTTTGGAGAATTATTTAAAAATGATTCAAAAATGAATAAAAAAAATAATTTAGTCATAATTGTAACACCATATATGATTCCTAAATCAAAAGACATTACATATATAAGAGAACAATTAAGTGAACTAAAAAAACTTGAAGATAAATATTTGCAAGACTCTTTATCTATTATAAAAGATAATAGTAAAAAAGGCAAAGAAAATATTTTCGTTGAAAATAATGAAAATGATAATAAAAGTGAGCATGAGAAAAGAGTAAAGGAAATTTTAGGGTATTAAATAGAATTATTATTTATTCTAAAACCCTAAATAACTATCAAAAATCAATTATTTCTAAAATATAACTATTTCAAATAAATATAAATTATAAAAATTTATATTTATTCTTCTAAAAAAGCAAAAAATAATTCTGGCAAATTAATAGAAAAATAAGATAAGATAAGATACTAAATTATTTAAGGAATATCGATTATTACTGTATTGTTTCTATGTTTTTACCAATAATAAAAATGAAAAAAATATATTGGCTAATTAATAGAAAGATAAGATAAGATAAGATAATAACTTATTGAAATAATAAAAATAATTTTATTACTTTGTAGGCATTTTATATTATTTGAGGAAATAAAATGAATAAAATTTACGACTTACTAATTAAAAGTATAAAACATATTGAAACTGAATCTAACAAATATAAAAAAAAAGAAGAAGATATTTCCTCAAAAAGACTCTTAAAAGATATTCTATTTGATTTGCATGAAATAAGAAGAGCCATCGAAAATTCAAAAAAACACAAATAAAAAGGACGCCGAATGTTAAAGAATATGAATATGAGAAAAAAATTGTTTTTATTTCCTATACTATTTATCTTAATAGTAATAGGTTCTGGTTTAGTGTATAAACACTTTAGTAATATTGCTCATCAAAGAAACAATGCAGCTATTTCAACTGAAGAATTTATTCAGCAAAATTTAAAAGGAAGAATTTCTGTTTATCAATTTTTAAGAAATTTAACAGAAGAGAGCAGTCAAAAAGTTCAAAATGACTTTAAAAAATTGATGGAAGATGTTTTTGCTGCAAAATCAACTTTTTCTTTAAAAGAAAATAGAGATTTGTGTGATGATATTTTGAATTATTCAAAAGAGTATTTGAAAGAATTTGATGCTTTGGCAAAAGAGAATATTAGTAATTTTAAAAATGGAATTACTACTGAGTCAGAAGATATGAAAAACAGAATATCAAAAATGAGTAATATTGGTTTAGAAATAGAACACAAAATTCAAGAAATAAATAAAAATGCAATAATGCTAAGAGAAGATGCTTATAAATCATTGGATATTGATTTAGTGATTTTAGCAATTGTAGCAACTTCAATATTTATTTTAATCTCAATAGTTATTTCAAATAATATAGTAAATTCATTGGAGAATTTTAAAGATGGACTATTTAGCTTTTTTGCATACTTAAATAGAGAATCTTCAACTGTAGAGTTAATAAATTTAGACACAAAAGATGAATTTGGACAAATGTCAAAAATAGTAAATGAAAATATCATAAAAACACAAAAGGGAATAGAAGAAGATAGAAAACTAATAGATGAAACAATATCAGTTTTAGGAGAGTTTGAACAAGGTGACTTATGCCAAAGGTTAAACCTAAATGTATCTAATCCAGCATTAACTCAACTAAAAAATGTATTAAATAAGATGGCAGATAATTTAGAGAATAATATAGAAAATGTATTAAATATTTTAGAACAATATAGTAATTATAACTATCTAAATAAAATATCAACTAAAAATCTAAAAGAACATCTTTTAAAACTAGCAAGTGGTGTAAATAATTTAGGTGATTCAATAACACAAATGTTAGTAGAGAATAAAACAAATGGATTAACTTTGGATAAAAGCTCAAATATGCTTTTGGTAAATGTTGATAAATTAAACCTAAGTTCAAATGAAGCAGCAGCATCTTTAGAAGAAACGGCGGCAGCTTTAGAAGAGATAACAAGTAATATAAGAAATAATACAGAAAGTATTGCTCAAATGTCTAAATTATCATCTAATGTTACAACTTCTGCAAATCAAGGTGAAAAGTTAGCAAATGAAACAACAGTTGCTATGGATGAGATAAATAATCAAGTAAGATTAATAAATGAAGCAATAGGTGTTATTGATAATATAGCATTTCAAACAAATATCTTGAGTTTAAATGCAGCTGTTGAAGCTGCAACAGCTGGAGAAGCTGGAAAAGGATTTGCCGTTGTTGCACAAGAAGTGCGAAATCTAGCAAGTAGAAGTGCAGAAGCAGCAAGAGAGATAAAAACAATAGTAGAAAATGCAACAATTAAAGCAAATGAAGGTAAAGAGATAGCTTCTAATATGATAGAAGGATATAAACACCTAAATCAAAACATCTCTCAAACAATAAATTTAATTTCAGATATACAAAATGCTTCAAAAGAGCAGCTTTTAGGAATTGAGCAAATAAATGATGCGGTAAATCAGTTAGATCAACAAACACAACAAAATGCAATGGTAGCAAGTCAAACGCATGACATAGCAATAGTAACAGATGAAATATCAAAACTAATTGTAAGTGATGCAGATGAAAAAGAGTTTCTAGGAAAAGAGAAAGTAAAAGCTAAAGAAATAGAAAAAAAAGCTACAAAAAGTGTAAAGCAACCAGAAACAAAAACTGAAAAAACTGCTAAAAATGCACCTATTAAATCTAAAGAATCAGCTAATGATGATTGGGAAAGCTTTTAAGCTTTCCTTTTGATATAAAAAATAATTTTTTTCAATAAATAAATATCTTAATATCTTTAATCAAAATATAATATTAATTATCATAAATATTCGTATTAACAACTCTTTCATAAACTTTTTTGAGATAATTTTACTGATTTAAAATTCTAAAAAATAATTTAACTATATAATTATGATAATTTATATTATATTTATTTAGTACCTAAATATAGGAAAATATAAACCAAATAATTAAAATTATCTTTCGAATAGTTTTATTTAGTAATAAAAAATAATCTTAAAATAAAAACATATAAATTCAAATAATATAAAGAAATAAAAATCATTTTATGTACAAATAAAAAACATGTGGCTAATTAATAGAAAGATAAGATAAGATAAGATAATGAATTATTAAAGGAAAATAATTTTTTAGGAGTAAAAATGAAAGTATTACTACTCGAAATGATTGAAAAAGTAGAAAGTGAACTGGAGTTTAGTGTAAAAAATAACGAAGATTTACAAAAAAAAAGATTTCTAAAAGATATATTGTTTGGACTGCATGAACTTAGAAGGAGTATTGAAAGTCTAATAAAAAATATTTAATTATAAAAATCAAAAAAAAGGGGATAAAATGAAAAATTTAAACTTTGGAACAAAACTTTTACTTATTTTAGTTTCAATTACGGTACTTTCTTTAAGTATAATGTCTTATATCATATCATCAAATGCTTTTAGTGCTTTAGAAAAAGAGTCACAAAAGTACGTTAATGAAGTGTCAAAAAGTAGTACTTTAGAGTTAAGTAGTATATTAGATAAAGCATTTACAGTTACTAATGATATAGCAAATAAATATAAAATAGCTTTAGAATATGATGAAAAATTATCTGAAGAAGGAACTATAAACTATTTTAAATCCTTATTAAGTCAGAATTTTTTTATAAAAGGAGCATTTTTTACTTTTGAAAATGGTGAACTTTTGTATAAAAAATATGATGGAACAATCAATAAAGAATTTTATACTCAAAAAAATGGTTATTTTCAACCTTATGTATCAAGAAAAGATGAAAATACTTTTAACATCAATATATTAGATGAATGGAATGTAAATAATTCTTGGGTAAAAATAGCTCTTGACAAAAAAGACATAGCAATAACAAAACCTTATATATATGAAGATGTTTTGATGATTACAATTTCTAAACCTATCTTTTATAAAGAAAAAATAGTTGGAGTTGTTGGAATAGATATTTCTTTAGACTTTTTGATAAAACAGATGAAACAAATAAAAATATTTGAAACAGGATATGCTACATTAATTGATAGTTATGGAGTAATTATTAGTCATCCAGAGATTAAAAATATAAATAAAAACATAAAAGATGTAACAAGTAATGAAAGTATTTTAGACGCAATAGAAAAAGGTAAAAAAGGAGAAGTATTTTCATATTTTTCTAAAAATTTACGAACAAATAGTGATTCTTATAATTTTGTTTATCCTGTACAATTTGGTGATACAAAATATTATTGGAGTTTCGTGGTTTCAGCTCCCCAAGATGAATATCTAAAAGAAGCCTATTTTATTAGAAATTTCTCTTTTATTTCTGGATTATGTAGTTTATTAGTTATGATTGCTACGATACTATTTAATGTAAAAATATTAAATAAAAATTTATTAGTTATAAGAGATGGAATTTTATCTTTTTTCTCATATCTAAACCGAGAGTCTTCAAAAGCAGAATTAATAAACCTAGATTCAAAAGATGAATTTGGACAAATGGCAAAAGTGGTAAATGAGAATATAGTAAAAACACAAAAAGGAATAGAAGAAGATAGAAAACTAATAGATGAAACAATAGCAGTATTAGGAGAATTTGAACAAGGTGACCTTTGCCAAAGATTAAACCTAAGTGTTTCAAACCCAGCATTGATGCAGTTAAAAGAAGTTCTGAATAATATGGCTTCTAATTTAGAAAATAATATAGATAATGTTCTAAAAGTATTAGAACAATACTCAAATTATAATTATTTAAATAAAATAGACCAAAAAGGTTTAAAAGAACACCTTTTAAAACTAGCAAGTGGTGTAAATAACCTAGGTGATTCAATAACACAAATGTTAATCGATAATAAAACAAATGGATTGACTTTAGGTAAAAGTTCAAGTGAACTACTTCTAAATGTAGATAAATTAAACCTAAGCTCAAATGAAGCAGCAGCATCTTTAGAAGAAACAGCAGCAGCCTTAGAAGAGATAACTTCAAATGTAAGAAATAATACTCAAAATATAGCACAAATGGCAAAATTGTCAAGTGAAGTAACAAAATTGGCAAATGATGGAGAAAACTTTGCAAATCAAACAACAGTTGCAATGGATGAAATAAATAATCAAGTAAACTTAGTAAATGAAGCAATAAGTATAATAGATAATATAGCATTCCAAACAAATATCCTTTCTTTAAACGCAGCAGTTGAAGCAGCAACAGCAGGTGAAGCAGGAAAAGGATTTGCAGTTGTTGCACAAGAAGTGCGAAACCTAGCATCAAGAAGCGCAGAAGCTGCACAAGATATAAAAACAATAGTTGAAAACGCAACAATAAAAGCAAATCAAGGTAAAAGTATTGCAACAAATATGATAGGAGGATATAAAGAGTTAAATCATAGTATATCTCAAACAATAAACTTAATAAATGATATACAAAACGCAAGTAAAGAACAACTGTCAGGAATAGAACAAATAAATGATGCAGTAACACAATTAGATAGACAAACACAACAAAATGCAAGTATCGCAACACAAACACAAGATATAGCAATAGTAGCAGATGAGATAGCAAAATTAGTAGTAAGTGATGTTGATGCAAAAGAGTTTGTAGGGAAAGATAAAGTAAAAGGTAAAGATATTAATAAAAATAAAGAGTTGAATAATAATCAAAAAGAGAAATCGTTAGATTCACCATTTATAAATAAAAAGAGTTCAAAAAGATCAGAGCAATCTGATGAATGGGAGAACTTCTAGGAAGAAAGAAGAGATAACCTCTTTCTTCTTCTATCTTTTTAAATACAAATTATATTTTCAATAAATCTTCGATACAATCTTATAAAAAATGAAGGATAAGTTATAAAAAGATTTAGAAAAGTACATATAGAAATTACAAATATTTGTAACTTAAAATGTACATTTTGTCCTCCTAAAATATTGCCAAATAAAACTATGACTTTAGATAAGTTTGATAAACTAAATTTGCAATTAAAAGAGTTTACAACTGAACTTGCATATCACATAGTTGGAGATCCTTTAGTTTTATCAAATTTAGATGAATATTTAAATATTAGTTCAAAACATAATTTAAAAGTAAATATAACAACAACAGCAAATAACATAAATAAAAAGCATTATGAAACTTTGTTAAATCCAACAATTAAGCAGATAAATTTTTCGATTAATTCATACAATGCAAATTCTCATAAAAAATCTTTAGATGAATATTTAGAACCAATTATAGAGTTTGTAAAATTTGCTCAAAAGCAAAAGCATGAATATTTTATAAACTTTAGAATTTGGAATTTAGATGAAAAAAATAGTGCAAAAGAGTTTAATTTAAAAGTGTTTAATAAAATGAATGAAGCTTTTGATACAAATATTGATATTGAAGATGTTTATAAAAATAGACCTAAAAATATAAGAATAGATAGAAAAATATTTTTCAATTTTGATGAATATTTTAATTGGCCAAATTTAGAAAATAAAGAAGTTTCAAAAACTGGATTTTGTTATGGTTTGGATTCACATTTTGGGGTTTTATCAAATGGAGATGTTGTACCTTGTTGTTTGGATAAAGATGCAATCATAAATTTAGGAAATATTGAAGATAATAGTTTGAAAAATATTTTGACTTCAAAAAGAGTAAAAGATATACAAAATGGTTTTAAGAAAGATATTTTGGTAGAAGAATTATGTCAAAAATGCGAATATAGAACTAGATTTAATAAAGGTTAGAAGATGAATGAAGTAGAAGTTATTTTTAAGAGTATAAAAGATTTTTTTTCAAGCCCAATGTTAAAAATTGCAATTGTGCCTTTAATTGTAACAATGATTATTTTGTATGCACTTTTTTTTATGGCAGCTGATTTTGGTTTTAGTGCCTTAAAAGAGGTTGCAGTTGCTTCACAAAATGGACAAGAAGTTGTTATTGATGAAAATGCACCTTTTTATTTTGTTTGGTTAACTTATGCAATAGTATTTTTGTTCAAATATTCATTTGTATCTTGGATAGCTGGCTTTTTATTTTATACAGTTGGAACGATTTTGATTTTACAAATTTCAGTTATTTTAACTTTAATTGTAATTGGTTTTTTAACACCAATGATTTTGCAAAATTTACATCAAAAATATTATTCTCATTTACAACTTGATAGTTATGGAACATTGAGTTTATCGTTATGGGTTTTATTTAAAAATCTATTTATAATGTTTCTTTTGTTTATACTTTTAATTCCAGTTTATTTTGTTCCAGTTTTAAATGTTATAGCTTTTGCTTTACCACTTTACTATTTTTTTCATAAACTTTTGAATTTTGATGTAAGTTCTACAATTTTAAATAAAACTCAATATAAAATTATTTATGAAAAAGAGGCTAATAAGTTTAGATTAAGAACACTTTTTTTATATTTTATTTCTATGATTCCTTTTGCTACGCTATTTAGTGCAGTATTTTTTGTGATATATTTAGGACACTCTTATTTTATAGAACTTGAAAAAATGAATAAAAATTCAGTAAATAAAATAGAAGCATAAATAGTAAATTTGTTTATAAATAATGTAAGCTGTATATATTTTATACAGTATGTATGAAATCAATCCATTTTTTTTTTGTATAATATCGATACTGTAAAGGTTTGATAGGGAAAAGTTTAACATATTTTAAACTTTTTTATAGTATATTTTTCGGCTTTACTAGGGAATAGACGAGATTAAAATAAAGGAAAATGATGGGAAGCAATTTAGACTTACTAACTTCTTTTAAAGATAACTGTGGGTTTGGTTTAGTTGCTGATTTAAAAAGTAGACCAAGTCATAAAAATTTAGAAGATGCAATAACTTCACTTGAAAGAATGATGCACAGAGGTGCAGTTGCAGCTGATGGTAAAACAGGAGATGGTTCTGGATTATTATTATCTATGCCAGACTCTTTTATGAGAAAAATAGCAACACAAAAAGGTGTTGATTTACCAGAAATTTACGCTGTTGCAATGATATTTACTCAAGATTTTGAAGAAGATATAAACACATTTAAAGACTTCTGTGAAATAAATGATTTAAAACCAGTTTTAATAAGAGAAGTACCAGTTGATAAAGATGCTTTAGGACAACAAGCATTGGAAAGTTTACCTCAAATTGTTCAAGTATTTGTAGTTCCAAATACTTTAATGTCATCAAAAAGATTTGATGCAATGTTATATTTAACAAGAAAAGAGTGTGAACATAAATTAATTAATAAAAAAGATTTCTATATCCCTACATTTTCATCTAAGGTAATAGCCTACAAAGGGCTAATTATGCCTACACATATTAAACATTTTTATATAGATTTAAGAGATGAAGATTTTAAAATTTCTTTTGCATTATTTCATCAAAGATTTTCAACAAATACTTTACCTTTATGGAGATTAGCTCAACCATTTAGAGCAATAGCACACAATGGTGAGATAAATTCAGTTGAAGCAAATAGATTCAATGTTGAAGTGAAATCAGAACAATTAAAATCAGAAATTTTTTCAGAAAGTGAAATGAAAAGATTGCTTCCTATTTTACAAAATATAGGTTCAGATTCTACATCTTTAGATAATATGTTTGAATTTTTATTGGCAAATGGAGTAGATTTCTTCAAAGCAGCACGTTCTTTAATTCCTGCTCCTTGGCAAAATGCACCATATATGGATCCAAATTTGAGAGCTTTTTATGAATATACATCAACAACAATGGAAGCTTGGGATGGACCAGCAGCTGTAAGTTTAACTGATGGAAGACATATTGGCTGTTTAATTGACAGAAATGGTTTAAGACCTTCAAAATATATAATTACAAAAGATGATAAATTATACATTACTTCTGAGTATGGAACACTAGAAATAGAAGATGATAATGTTCTAGAAAGAGGAAGATTACAATCAGGACAAATGATTGCACTTGACCTTAAACATGGAAAAATTTTAAAAGAAAATGATATAAATGATTATTTAAAATCATCTCAACACTATTCAAAATGGTTAAATGATGATATGGATTATATTCAAGAGTATATTGAAGATACATTTTTAAATTTAAAAGATTATAAATTAGAAAATATAGAGAAAAAACAAAAATATTTTAATATTACTTATGAAGTGTTAGATCAAGTAATAGAACCTATGGCAAAAGATGGGAAAGAACCAGTTGGTTCAATGGGTGATGATACACCATTAGCATGTTTTTCTCAAGTAAATAGAAATTTTACAGACTTTTTTAGACAAAAGTTTGCTCAAGTTACAAATCCACCAATTGACCCTTATAGAGAAAAAGTGGTTATGTCACTTGAAACTGGATTTGGAAAAGTTCATAATGTTTTAGCAGAAAAACCAGAATTTGCAAGAAGATTAAAAGTTTCTAGTCCTATTTTAATGAAAGAAAAATATGATGTTTTATACTCTTTTGGAGATGAAAAATCACCAAGATATGATGAATATTATAAAAATAAAGTTTTTCATACAACATTTAAATCTGATCTGAAAAAATCTTTAGAAAAATTAGCTTCTAACATAATAAAAGCAGTTAAAGAAAATGATATTTCAGTTGTAATTTTAGATGATAGAACAATAAACGAAAATGAAAAAGTAATTCCTTGTGCAATGGCAGTTGGTTATGTAAACCAAAAATTATTAAAAGAGGAAATCAGACATCAAGTATCTATAGTTGCAGTAACAGCAGAAGTTTATGACCCGCATATGGCGGCTGTTTTAATAGCTTTTGGTTGTACAGCAATTTATCCATATATGATGTATGCTTCAACAGTTTCGTTTTTCCAAAAACAAAAACCAACAAAATATGAGATGCAAAAATATCTTAAAAATACTCAAAAATCAGTAAATGCAGGTTTACTAAAAATTATGTCAAAAATGGGTATTTGTACAGTAGCATCTTATAGAAATTCTGGACTTTTTGATATTGTTGGATTAAGTGATGAAATTATTAATGATTGTTTTACAGGTGCTCATAGTGAATTAGCTGGACTAACTTATGATGATATTGAACAAAGAATTGATAAATCTCATTTTAATGCATTTAAAGAAGAAAATTCAATATTCCCATTAGATTTAGGAGGATTTTATAAATACTCAAATGGTGGTGAATATCACGATTATGGACCAGCAACAACAAAAGCTATGCATAATAAAATAGCTACAAAAAAAGAAGATATTACTGATTTTGAAGGATTAAGAGAATTAGTAAAAAATAGAGATAAAAAATTTATTAGAGATTTTTTAGAATTTAATTCAGATAGAAAACCAATAGATATTAGTGAAGTTGAATCAAAAGAAGACATTTTCAAAAGATTTGCAACTGCTGCTATGAGTTTAGGTTCTATTTCTCCTGAAGCTCACGAAGCTATGGCAACTGCTATGAATACAATTGGTGGTATGAGTAACTCTGGTGAAGGTGGAGAAGATGCTGCAAGATTTGGAACAATTAAAAATTCTAAAATCAAACAAGTTGCTTCAGGAAGATTTGGTGTAACACCTGCATATTTAAGAAGTGCAGAAGAGTTACAAATCAAAGTTGCTCAAGGTGCAAAACCAGGTGAAGGTGGACAGTTACCAGGACATAAAGTAACAGGACTTATTGCAACACTTAGACATACAGTTCCAGGTGTTACATTGATTTCTCCTCCACCACACCATGATATTTATTCTATTGAAGATTTAGCGCAATTAATTTTTGACTTAAAACAGATAAATCCATTAGCAAAAATTACAGTTAAACTTGTTTCTTCTATTGGAGTTGGAACAATAGCTGCTGGTGTTGCAAAAGCTTATGCAGATAAAATTATTATCTCTGGTGGAGATGGAGGAACAGGAGCTGCTCCTTTAACTTCAATCAAACATGCAGGAAATCCTTGGGAAATGGGACTTAGTGAAGCTCATAATGCTTTGAAAGCAAACCATTTAAGAGAGTTTGTTCATGTTCAAACAGATGGTGGATTAAAAACTGGACTTGATGTTGTAAAAGCTGCGATGTTAGGAGCTGAATCTTATGCATTTGGAACAGCTTCTTTAACTTTACTTGGATGTAAAATTTTAAGAATTTGCCATACAAATAAGTGTTCAGTTGGAGTTGCAACTCAAGATGAAAATTTAAGAGATTTCTTTACTGGAACAGTTGAAAGATTGATTTCTTACTTTACATTTATTGCTGAAGATGTAAGAGCAATTCTTGCAAGTTTAGGATATAAATCAATTGAAGAAGTAGTTGGAAGAAGTGATTTATTAAAAGTAATTGATGATGAATTTGCACAAAAATTTGACTTCCAAAATATTTTAAGAAGAATTGATGGAATTGATACTTGTCAAAAAGATACAAATGCACCATTTGATAATAATAAATTCGAAAAAGAGTTATTAAAAAAAGTTCATAGAACTATTGAAAATCCAAGTTCTCCTGTAAAAGTTAGCTCAGAAATTTCTAACTTAAACAGATCTTTTGGAGCTTTAATATCTGGTGAAATTGCAAGATATTATGGAGATAAAGGACTTCCTGAAAACTCTATTACTCTTAATTTAAAAGGAGTTGCTGGACAATCATTTGGAGCATTTTTATCAAAAGGTATGAATTTATATCTTGATGGTGTAGCAAATGATTATGTTGGAAAAGGTATGAATGGTGGAAAAATCATAATAAACCCTGCTCAACAAGGTCCAAATTTTGCAGGTGCTGGAAATACTTGTTTATATGGTGCAACTGGTGGAAAACTTTATGTAAAAGCAGCAGTTGGTGAAAGATTTGCTGTTAGAAATTCAGGAGCTATTGCAGTTGTTGAAGGAACAGGAGATAATCCTTGTGAATATATGACTGGTGGAATAGCTGTAATTTTAGGAAATACTGGTATTAACTTTGGTGCAGGTATGACTGGTGGTTTAGCATTTGTTTATGACCCAGAAAAACATTTTATAGATAATATGAATCAAGAGTTAATTGAATCAGTAAGAATTGATACAGATGATACAGAAAGAGAAAGATTATATTTAAAAAGATTATTGTTAGATTATTTACATGAAACACAAAGTGAAATAGCTGAACGTATCTTACAAAACTTTAGAGCAGAAATTAGAAACTTCTGGATGGTAAAACCAAAAAATATGACAGTATTACCACTTGATCCAGATAAGGGAGATTAATAAAAATGTTAAATTTTACAAAATTTGAAAGAGTGAATCCTGAAAAAAGAGATGTACTTCAAAGATTAAAAGATTATAAAGAAGTTTATCAAGTATTTACAAAACATAGAGCAATAGAGCAAGCAGATAGATGTATGCAATGTGGAGATCCATATTGTCATACAGGATGTCCTTTAGGAAATTATATTCCAGCTTGGTTAAAACAAACAGCAACAAAAAATCCAGAACTTGCTTTTGCTTTATCAAATCAAACATCTCCTTTCCCTGAGATTTTAGGAAGAATTTGTCCCCAAGATGTATTATGCGAGGGAGCATGTTCTTTAAATACTGGACATGGTGCTATTTCTATTGGAGCAATTGAAACTTATATTAGTGAAAATGCTTTTGAAAAAGGTATAAAACCTGAGTTTAAAGCAGAAAAAAATGGTAAAAAAGTTGCAATTATTGGTTCTGGACCTTCTGGAATTTCAGCAGCAACTTTTTTATTAAGAAAAGGTTTTGAAGTTGAAATGTTCGAAAGAGCAAATAGAGCTGGAGGACTACTTATGTATGGAATCCCAGGATTTAAACTAAATAAAGAAACAGTAACAAGAAGAATAAATTGGTTAATAGAAGCTGGAATGAAACTTCATTTAAACTGTGAAATTGGAAAAGATAAAAAAGTTTCAGATTTAGAAGAAGAGTTTGATGCAATTTATTTAGGAATTGGGGCAACTTCTAGTAATAAAGTTAATATTGAAGGTGAAAGTGCTTCAAATGTACATTTCGCAATAGATTTTTTAACAGGTATTCAAAAAAGAAATCTTGGTGATAAAAATGTTGAATGCATAAATGTTGAAGACAAAAGAGTTGTTGTAATTGGTGGTGGAGATACTGCTATGGATTGTGTTAGAACTTCTGTTAGAGAAGGTGCTCAAACTGTAAAATGTCTTTACAGAAGAGATGAAGTAAATATGCCAGGAAGTAAAAAAGAAGTTGTAAATGCAAAAGAAGAGGGTGTTGAATTTGTATTTAATGTAAGCCCAAAATCTATAAAAGTAAAAGATAACAGTGCTTTTGCAGTTGAATTACTTGAAACTTCTATGAGTGAACCTGATGGTAGTGGAAGACAAAAAGTAGTTGTAAATCAAGGAAGTGAGTATTTAGAAGAAGCTGATGTTGTAATCTTAGCATTAGGTTTTTCTCCAGAAGTTCCAACTTTCTTAAAAGAACTAAATGTTGAAACAAACTCTTGGGGTGCTGTTGTTGTAAATAGTGAATTTAAAACTTCAAATAAAAAAGTTTATGCTGGCGGAGATTGCCAAAGAGGCGCTCATTTAGCAGTAACTGCAGCGGCTGATGGAAGAGAAGCTGCAAAAGCTATAATAAAAGATTTATTGTAAAAATGGAAATTACAGCCAATTATAAAAAGTCTTTTATAAAGGCTGTAATTTTAGCAAACAAAGAAATTTGTACATACATAGATGAAAAAATAACTTTAAATGACTATGAATATACAAATATTAATGGTTTTGGTGGAGACAACTCTTTAAAAATTGATTTAATCTTTGAAGAAATTTTTATAAAACATCTTTTAGAATTTGGAAATATATACTCAGAAGAGTGTGGTTTTATAGATAATAGCAAAAAAACTACGATAATAATTGATCCCCTTGATGGAAGCAATAATTTCTACTCACAAATACCTTATTATGGAACATCTGTTGCCTTAAAAATTGATGAAAAAATCGTTGCTGGATTTGTGACAAATTTAATTACAAAAACTATTATATATAAAGCTTTCGAAGATGATGTTAAATATTATTCTTTGATAAATATGAAAGAGTTTACACCACTAAAAACAAATAAGAGCAAAATAGCAATTTTTGAAAGAGCTTATAAATATCCAAAAATTTGTGAAAAACTATATCAAAATAATATTAAGTTTAGAACTTTAGGTGCAGTCGCTTTATCTTTGAGTAATACAAGAGATTACGAATTTGTATTATTTGCAGGAAATATCAGAGAATTTGATGTTGAAGCAGCTTTATATATTTGCTCAAATCTATATATTTATAGAACAAAAGATTACTTGTTTATAACAAAATATAAAGAAAAATATGATTTATTTAAAGAAATAATTAATCATTTTTAGGTTATAACTCCAACAATATATATTAAAAATAGGAAGAAATTGTATGTCTTTAATGATTACTGATGAATGTATTGCATGTGATGCATGTAGAGAAGAGTGCCCAAATTATGCTATTGAAGAGGGTGACCCAATTTATATGATTGATCCTGATCGCTGTACAGAGTGTGTGGGACATTATGAAGAACCACAATGTGTTGAAGTTTGTCCTGTTGACTGTATTATTATTGATCCAGATAATGAAGAGACTATGGAAGAATTAAAATTCAAATATGAACAATTAATAGAAGAAGAAAATTAATGTCTAAAGTAACAACAATCATTGACATTGGCTCAAATTCAATGAGGATGGTTGTCTTACAAAAGAGTAGTAGATTTGCATTTAGTTTAATAAATGAAACTAAAAGTAGGGTTAAGATTTCTGAAGGTTGTTATGAAAATGATGGCAATCTTCAGGAAATTCCTATGCAAAGAGCCTATGAATCTTTAAAATCTTTTTTAAATATATCTAATGCTTTAAAATCAAGAAAAATTATTTGTGTTGCAACATCAGCTTTAAGAGATGCTCCAAATTCAAAAGCTTTTATAAATAAAGTTAGGAATGATTTGGGATTAAATATAAAAGTAATAGATGGTGAAAAAGAAGCGTACTTTGGTGGAGTTGCTGCTTCTAATTTATTACATGATGATACTTTTGTAACAGTTGATATTGGTGGTGGTTCAACAGAATTTTGTTTTGTAAAAAATGGAAAGATAGAAAAATCAATATCATTAAATATTGGAACTGTTAGAATAAAAGAGTTATATTTTAATAAAAACAATATTGAAGGTGCAAAAAAATATATTTTAGATAATTTAGAAAAGATTTTTAAATTAGATGTTGAAATTCCTAAAAAAGTTGTTGGTATTGGTGGAAGTATTAGAGCTTTATCAAAACTTATTATGGCTAAAAATCAATATCCATTAGATATCCTACATGGATATACTTATGAAGTAAAAAATGAAATTGCTTTATTAAATAGAATTTCAAAAGCAAAAAATTGTGAAGATTTAAAATCATTTGGAATAAAAAAAGATAGATTTGATACAATAAAAGAAGGTTCATTTATTTTTAAAACGATTTTAGAAGAGTTAAAAACTCAAACGGTTGTAACTTCAGGAGTAGGTGTTAGAGAAGGTGTTTATCTAACAGATTTACTTAGAAATTCTAATCATAAATTTCCACATAATTTTAATGTAAGTGTAAAAAGTCTTCTTGATAGGTTTCAAATCGATGAAAAACAAAGTGCATACTTTGGAAATAATGCTAAAAAAATATTTGATAGTTTAAAACCTTTTCATAAGTTAGATAATAAATATAAAGAACTTTTGGTAGTTGCTTCTAAATTGAACTCTATTGGGTCAGTTTTAAATTTTTATAAATCAAATGATAATGCTTTTGATTTTATTTTAAATGGTTTAAATTATGATTTTTTACATACTTCAAGAGTAATTGTTGCTTATACAATCAAATTTTCAAAAAAATCTTTACCTTCGCAAGAAGATATTTTAAAACACAAAGATCTTCTACCTTCACTTGAAGTAGTACAGTGGATGTCTTTTATGATTTCTTTGAATATTGCAATAAATCAAGATTTTTCAAGACCTAAAGTAGAATATGTTTTAGAAAACAAAACTTTAAAAATAAATTTACCAAATAAATCATTTTTAATTGAATCAAATATTGATAAAATAGAAACACCGCAAGATTTAATTTTAGAGATTTTATGATGAAACGAATAGCTATAATTAAGCTATCGGCAATGGGTGATATAATCCATGCCATGGTAGCTTTACAATATATAAAAAGAAAATATCCAAATTTACAAATTGATTGGTTTGTTGAAACTGCTTTTGCTGGAGTTTTAGAAAATAATCCAGATATAAATCAAATTATTAAATTAGATTTAAAAAGTATAAAAAAAGATAAAAAAGAGATAATAAATCAAATAAAACTTATAAAAAAATATGAAAAAAACTCTTATGATTTAGTAATTGATGCACAAGGGCTTATAAAATCTGCAATAGTTTCATTTTTTTTAGGAAAGAATAGAGTAGGATTTAGTAAAAATTCAACTAGAGAAAAATTAGCTTCATTTTTTTATACAAAAAGAGTTGATATTGCTTATGATAAGAATGCAATAGAAAGAAATGTAAAAGTTCTAAGTCAAGCTTTGAATTTTGAGATTACAAAAGATGATATTCTAAATAAGAAACCATTTTTATTTTATAAAAATGAAAATGAAGTTATATATGAGTATTTAAGTAAAGATAAAAAAAATGTACTATTTGTAATAGGTGCAAGCTGGCCAAGTAAAATGTACTCTAAAGAAAAGTTTGCTAAAATAATTAATAATTTAGATGAAAATTGTTTGATTACTTGGGGAAATGAAGCTGAAAAAGATATAGCTAATTTTGTAGCAAATATTTCTAAAGCAAAAGTTTTACCAAAGTTAGATTTAAATAGTTTAAAAGCAATTATGAGTAAAGTTGATTTAGTAATAGGAAATGACACTGGACCCACGCATATGGCTTGGGCTTTAAATATTCCTTCAATTACTCTTTTTGGAAATACTCCAGGATACAGAAATACTTATATAACAAATACAAATAAAATAATTGAATCAAAAAGTATTGTTAATCCTTTTAAACTTGATAGAAACGATTTCTCAATCAAAGAAATAGATGAAAATGAAATTATAAATACGGCAAAAGGGCTTTTATATGTATAGAAAAATAAAAGATTATTTTAGACTTTTTTTATATAAAACTTTTATATTTTTATTTCTTATAACTCCTAGATTTTTAATGAAAAAATTTTTAGAGCTTTTGGCATTTTTAGCATATAAATTTAATAAAAAACATAAAAGCATTGCAAAAGCAAATCTTGATTTAGTTTATAAAAATACAATTAGCGAAGAAAGAAAAGAAGAAATAATTTATAATTCTTATAAGTCTTTGGTTTTTAATATGTATGAATTTATTGAAAACCAAAAACTTACAAAAGATGAAATACTAGGAAAAGCAAATATAATAAATGGTGAAATTATAGAAAAAGCTCTAAAAGAGAATAGAAAAATTATTTATATCTCTGCTCATTATGGAGGTTGGGAATTAACTGTTCCATATATTGCTCTGAAATTTGGGAAAGTTGCTATTGTAAATAGAAAAATGGATAATCCTCATATTCAAAAGCTTTATGAAGAAGCTAGAACTAAAAATAATGTTACCATGCTTGAGAAACAAAGTGCTGCAAAAGGAATGATAAAAGCTTTCAAAGAAAATAAAACAGTTTGTGTTGTAATAGACCAATACTTAAGAAGTGGAGTAGATATAAATTTTCTTGATCAAAAGACAAGAGCTACAGATTCTACTTCAAGATTAGCTTTGAAATTTGATGCAATCATTATTCCTATTTTTACTCTTTGTAATGGTTTTCGAAGTTGGACTATTGAAGTTAAAGAACCAATTGACGTTAAAACAATTGAATTTAAGAGTGATAATGAAATTGAGGAATTAACTCAAATACAAAATGATGTTTTAACTAAACAAATATTCGAAAAGCCAGATTTTTGGTTATGGCAACATAAAAGATTTAAAAAATATCATAATGAGATGTATAAAAAGGAAAAGAATTGAATTTAGAAGAGTTTATAAAAAAAGAAGCACTTCTAAATAAAAGTGATATTTTTAGTTTTGATTTTGAAGGTAAGAAGTACTGGATAAAAAAAGCAAGAGCTACAAAAACAAACAAAATTCAAAAATTCTTTTATAAAATATTTTCTTTTGAGTTATTAATTCCCTCTTTAGAAAAAACTCCAAAAGATGCTTTAGCATTTGAAACTACAAAAATAGAAAAATTTAAAAAGTTAGGAATAAATGTTCCAAATATCATTTATAAGAGTGAAGATTTTTTTGTTTTAGAAGATTGTGGACGAAGTGTGAATAGATATTTTAAAAACAGAAATTTAAAAGAAGATGAATTTTTTATTTTTGTAGATAAATTATTAGTAGAATTAGCAAAAATTCATAATTCTGAAGAGTTTCATGGAGGAGCGCAAATACGAAATTTTATATACAAAGATGAAAAAGTTTTTGCTATAGATTTTGAAGAGAGTTTTGAGCCAAATACCACTTTAGAAACTTTACAATTTAGAGATTTTTTACTTTTTCTTCTTTCTTTTACAAAATTAAAAAAATTAAGTTTTGAAGTAAATTATAATTATATAATTGATAAATATATTGAACTTACAAATAATAAAAATATAATATACAAATTAAAGAATATTGGAAAAAGATTAAAATTTTTTATATATCTTTCTCAGAATTCTTTTCTAAAAAAGTTTTTAGGTAGTGATGTTATAAACTTTTTTAAACTTCTTAAAATTTTAAATTCTTTGGAAAAATAAAATGAATAATAAACCAAAATATCATATATTTAAAAATACTAAATATGCAGTTGAAGGCCTATTTCATGCTTTAAGAACTGAAAGTTCATTTAGATTGGAACTTTTATGCGCAATATTTATTGTTGCTGGAATTTTTTATATTGATACAAGTATAACAAATAAATTAATATTATTAGTTACAGGAATTTTAGTCTTAATTATTGAATTAGTAAATTCAGCAATTGAAAATGTAGTTGATCTTGTTACAAAAGAGATTCATCCGCTTGCAAAAAATGCAAAAGATATAGGTTCTACAGCCGTTATGTTTTCTATTCTCTTACATTGTAGCTGTTGGATAGTAATTATTTTATTTTAAAAGAAGGGTTTATATGAATTTAATATCTTTATCTCAGACATTAAATCTATTGAAAAAATTATTTTTTATTCATGTTATATTTTTGTGTTTTATGTCAATTTTTAGATTGGTTTTTTTCTTATATTATTCAGAATTAGATAGTTTTAATCCTTTTTTCTTTGATATTATCAAAGCATTCTTTTTAGGATTTAGAGTTGATTTAACTGTTATTGGATTTATTCAAGTTATTCCAACTTTAGCCTTAATTCCTCTTTATTATTTAAAAAAAGAGACTTTTTTCAAGTTCTTTAATAGTTTTCTAATCTATTATATTTTTATTTGTTATTCGATTGTAACAATTTTGCTTTGTGCTGATTTTGGATTTTATTCTTATTTTAAAGACCATATAAATGTTTTATTTTTTGGTTTATTTGAAGATGATACAGTTGCATTATTGCAGACTTTTTGGGAAAATTATAATGTATTTTCTATTTTGGGAATATTTTTTATATATTTAATAATATTGTTTTTTCTAATTAAAAATATTTTTTCAAAAAAAAGCAAAGAAATTTCATCTTTTTTTGGTTTAAAAAATCCTTGGCTGATTTTTTTGATACTTGTTATATTTAATTTTTTAATCATAAGAGGAACTTTAGGAATGTATCCTTTAGGAAAAATGATTCCTAATGTTTCAACAAATGAATATATAAATAAAATAAGTCAAAACGGAGTTAGAGCATTTATAACTGCGTATGGAATTAGAAAGGATTATAAAGCTAAAAAAGTTGATTATATAAAAGAAACTGGTTTTGAAAATAAAATAGAAGAAGCTTTTGAAATTCATAAAAAGAATCAAAATATTGATAAAACAAATCTTTTAAATAATATTACATATAACACTAAAAAAGTTGATAATGAAGATTACAATGTTGTTGTTATTATGGTAGAAAGCTTTGGAATGCCGATATTAAAATATCAAAATGAAGAGTTTAATATTTTAGGGGAACTTAAAAAACATTTTGATGAAGATATCTTATTTACAAATATTATAAGTGAAGGTGATGGTACAATTTCTAGTTTAGAATCATTATTATTAAATATTCCATATAGACCAAATAGTTTTCCATTTTCTCAGTCAGAGTATGCACAAACTAATTTCACTTTTTCACCTGCTTTTTTATATAAAGATAGTGGATATGAAACAACATTTATTTATGGTGGAGATTTAACATGGAGAGATTTAGGAAATTTTGTTAAATTTCAAGGATATAAAAATGTTGAAGGAAAACAAGATATATTTAATTCTTTAGAAATTACAAAATCAAAAGATGAATATTTCCATCCTTGGGGAATTTTTGATGAATATTTATATAAACATATTTTAGAAAAACTTGAAAATAGTAAACAAAAAGAGTTTATAGTAGCTCTTAGCACAAATAATCATCCCCCTTATAATGTACCAAATGATTATATTTCAAAAAGTTTGATCTATAGTGAAAATTTAAAAAATCATATTACTGGTGATTTTAATTTAGCTCAACAACGTTTTAAATCTTATGCATATGCTTTGGATAGTCTAGGGAAATTTTTAGATGAGTTTAAACAAAGTAGATTTAAAGATAATACGATTATTGTGATTACAGCAGACAATAATACAGTTGAAGGGATTATGAAATATGATGATAATCCAACTTTTACTTCAAAAAACATTCCAATATATTTTTACTTACCAAAAAAATTAAAAGATAAAATGAAAACTGTAGATACAACTGTTGCTGGTAGTCAAAAAGATATTTTTCCTACTTTATATAATTTAACTTTAGACAGTAAAAACTACATATCAATAGGTAGCAATTTATTTGATATAATGCTACCACATTATGGATTTAATGGTTCAATGATTGTAAATAATAATTCAAATGCTAAAAAGTTAGATAAATTAAATCAAAAAACAGATGATGAAATGTTAAATTATTATAAAGCAACTTTAGCTATAACACAATATTTAATAGACAATTCAAGTAGAAAGGATAAATAGTGAAAGGGATAATATTAGCAGGAGGAAGTGGAACAAGATTATATCCAGTAACAAGAAGTATAAGTAAACAATTACTTCCAATATATGATAAACCAATGATTTATTATCCTCTTTCTGTTCTAATGTTAGCTGGAATTAAAGAAATTCTTATTATCTCAACACCTGAAGATTTACCAAGATTTGAAGAACTCTTAGGAAATGGGAGTGATTGGGGAATACAATTAGAATATAAGATTCAACCAAGTCCTGATGGTTTAGCACAAGCCTTTATTTTAGGAGAAGAGTTTATTGGAAATGATAGTGTTTGTTTAATACTTGGTGATAATATTTTTTTTGGACATGGTTTTTCAGATACTTTAAAAGAAGCTTCTAAATTAGAAAATGGAGCATTGATTTTTGGTTATGGAGTGAAAGATCCTCAAAGATTTGGTGTAGTTGAATTTGATAAAAATTATAATGCTATAAGTATAGAAGAAAAACCAGCTAATCCAAAATCAAACTTTGCAGTAACAGGACTGTATTTTTATGATAATGATGTAGTAAGAATAGCTAAGAATGTAAAGCCAAGCCAACGAGGTGAACTTGAAATAACTTCGGTAAATCAAGAATATCTTAAAAAAGGGAAACTTAAAGTTGAACTTCTTGGTCGAGGTTTTGCATGGTTAGATACTGGTACTCATGATAGTTTAATTGATGCTGGGCAATTTGTACAAACAATAGAACATAGACAAGGATATAAAATTGCTTGTTTAGAAGAAATAGCTTATAGAAATGGTTGGATAACAAAAGAAAAAATTTTAGAAATTGCAAAACCATTATCTAAAAATGGTTATGGAGAATATTTATATAGTCTTGTAGGAGAGATAAATAGTGTTCAATAACTCAAAAATAATATTAGTAACAGGATGTGCAGGATTTATTGGTTCAAATTTTGTTCCATATTTTTTAGAAAAATATCCTAACTATAATCTTGTAAATTTAGACCTTTTAACTTATGCAGGAAATTTAGAAAATCTAAAAGAGTGTGAAAATAATCCAAGATATAAATTTATAAAAGGTGATATCTGTAATAGAGAATTAGTTGAATTTATTTTTAGTGAATATGATATAAAAGGTGTAATTCATTTTGCAGCAGAATCTCATGTGGATAACTCTATTAAAAATCCGGGAGTATTTGTACAAACAAATGTAAATGGAACATACACTTTGGTTGATGTAGCAAAAAAATATTGGATGGAAAAACCATTTACTTATAAAGAAGAATATAAAGATTGTAGATTTCATCATATTTCAACAGATGAAGTATATGGAACGCTTAGTCTTGACCCAAATGATTTGTTTACTGAAAAAACTTCTTATGCTCCAAATTCTCCATATAGCGCTAGTAAAGCATCATCAGATATGATAGTTCGAGCATATGTAGAAACATTTGGACTAAATGCAGTTATCACAAACTGTTCAAATAACTATGGACCAAAACAACATGATGAAAAACTAATTCCTACAATTATCAGAAATGCTCTTTTAGGAAATCCAATACCAATATATGGAGATGGTAAAAATATAAGAGATTGGTTATATGTATTAGATCATTGTAAAGGAATAGACCTTGTTTATCATAAAGGTAAAAAAGGTGAGACATATAATATTGGTGGAAGAAATGAAAGAACAAATCTGCAAATAGTAAATAGAATTTGTACTATTTTAGACCAAGAAGTTCCAAAAGAGAGTTCATATAAAGAGTTAATCACATTTGTAGAAGATAGAGCAGGGCATGATAGAAGATATGCAATAGATGCAACAAAGCTTGAAAATGAACTTGGATGGAAAGCAGATGAGAACTTTGATACAGGAATAGTGAAAACTATTAATTGGTACTTAAATAAATATGGAAAATAAAATGATAAATGTAACAAAAACATACTTACCAAACAAAGAAAAATATAAAAAGTATATTGATGAAATATATGAAAATTGTTGGCTTACAAATAATGGACCACTAGTACAAAAGCTTGAAAAAAGATTAGCAGAATATTTAGGTGTGAAAAATATAGTTCTAGTTTCAAATGGAACAGTAGCTCTTGATATTGCGTATAAAGCATTAAATTTAAAAGGTGAGGTTATTACTACTCCATTTTCATTTGTAGCAACTACAAGTTCTCTTATGACAGGTGGTTTAACACCTGTATTTGCAGACATAGATGAAAAATCTCTAAATGTAAATCCTGAAAATATTGAAAAACTTATAAATAAAAATACATCAGCTATATTACCTGTTCATGTTTTTGGTAATGCATGTGAAGTAGAAGAAATAGAAAAAATAGCAAATAAAAATAATCTAAAGGTAATTTATGATGCTGCACATGCTTTTGACGTAAATTATAAAAATAAATCAGTTTTAAACTATGGAGATATTTCAACTATTAGTTTTCATGCAACTAAACTTTTTCATACTATTGAAGGTGGTGCTATCATTATAAATGATGATAATCTTTTAGAGAAAGTAAGATGTTTGATAAATTTTGGAATTAAAACTCCTACAGAAATACCATACCTTGGAACGAATGCCAAAATGAATGAATTTGAAGCAGCTATGGGACTTTGTGTTCTTGATGATATAAAAGATATTAAAGAAAAAAGAAAATTTTTAATAGAAAATTATAGAAAAGAGTTAAAAAATCTAGTCCAATTTCAAAAACAAAATGAAAATGCAACAGAAAATTTTAGCTATTTTCCAGTAGTTTTTAAAAGTGAAGAAGAACTTTTAAAAGTTCAAAAAGCTTTAAATAATAAACAAATTTTTCCAAGAAGATATTTTTATCCATCTCTTGATACTCTTGATTACATTGAAATAAAACATAAGTGTGAAATATCTCAGAATATAAGTAAGAAAATACTTTGTTTACCTATATATGCTGAATTAACTGAAGATGAACAAAATATTATATTAGATACAATCAAAAATAGTTTATAAAAAGAAGAAATATGAATCTTATTAATAAAATTTGTTATATTTCAAAAGAGGATCAAAGTAAAATTACTCTTTTGATGAATCATCTTTTGGTAGTATATGCTTTTTTAATTCCTATCAGTAATAAGGCAAAAACATCGGTATTCTTTTGTATACTTTTACTATTTTTATATAGAAGAAACTTTATAGATTATTTTAAAATTGCATTTAAAAATGAGCTTTTAAAGTATTTTATATTACTGTATTTAGTTTTTCTATTTGGAATGTTTTATACAATTGATATGGATAGTGCATATGCTTTTATGAATAAAGCAAAATTTTTAATATATCCTTTAATATTTTTATCTTTTTTAGATATGAGATTTTCTTTTAGAATTTTAAATGCTTTTATATTTGGAGTTTTATTTTCTGAGGTAGTTTCTTATTTTATACATTTCCAAATTATTCCACCCGAACTTTTCATTGGAGAATATAAAGTTTATCAAACTGTTTATACAGATCCAGCTCCATTTTTAAATCATATAAAGCACAATATCGCTTTGGCAATAGTAATATCTGTTTTAATATATAGATTATTAGTTAATGATATAAAAAATATTTATCTAAAAATATTGTCTTTTATTTTTATAACAACTGCTTTTATAAACATGAGTTTAATTGGTGGAAGAACTGGTTATATTGTACTATTTCTTTTAATATTTTTAGTAGTTTTTTTGGTTTATAGGCAAAAAATAAAAAAAGTATTTTTTATTTCTTTATCAATTATACTAATTATGTTTATGTATATGTATAACTTTTCTGAACAATTTGATAAAAGAGTAGAAGATGCAAAGAACGACATAAAAAGTATGATTAATGAAAAAAATTATGATAGTTCTATTGGACTTAGAATTATTGCTTCTTATTATACAATTGAAGTAATAAAAGATAATTATTTAGTTGGTGTTGGAACTGGTGATGTTATGCAAGAGATTGAAAAATTATCAAAAGATAAAGAATCTTATATTGTAGAAAGAGTCAAAAGTCCACACAATGTTTATCTACAAGTCTTAGCTCAAGTTGGAATAATAGGTTTTTTTATAATGATGTTAATGTTTTATAAAATATTAACTTATAAAACTTTGGATAAAAAAAGAGACGATATAATTAAGATACTAACTATTGCTACTTTAATATTCATGATACCTGGAAACTTTTTTGAATTTTTTGAATTAGCAATGTTTGTTACAATTATAAGTGCTATGATAAGTAATTATAAATTTGATGTATTTGTTAAAGAAGTAGATTATAAATCTATATTAAAATATATTTTAGTTATTATAATTTTCTTAATAATAGGAATTACAAAATGAAATCATTAAAAATTGTGTATATTACTCGTTCTATAATACCTTCAAAAACAGCAAATAGTGTAAATGTAATTAGAATGTGTTCTGCTTTTGCTTCTTTGGGATATCAAGTGACGCTCCTTGCACCTATTACAAAAAAGCTTGAAGAAAAAGGTGTTGAAGACATTTTTAAATTTTATGGTGTTGAAAATAATTTTGAAATAAAAAAATTATTTTCACCAAATATAAGATTTTTGAAAAGAAAAATATATTCGTATAGATGTCTTAATCAAGTAAAAAAAATAGATCCTGATTTAGTGTATGGAAGAGGTGTTATGTCAGCTTTTTATTTAACTCAAAAAGCTGGATATAAGACGTTATTTGAAAGACATAGTAATTATGGTGAAGATAAAAAAACAGAAGAAAAAATATTTAAAAAATTTATTTTAGAAAATAAAAATAAAGGTAAATTAGTTACTATTGCTCAAAAATTAAAAGAATTATATTGTAGAGAATATAATATTGAAGAAAGTGCAGTGCATGTTGCACCTAGTGCTACTCTTGTAAATAAAGATTTTGATACTATACCAGTTAATTGTGAACAATTTAAGGATAGTTTTAATATTGGATATATAGGTAAAGTTGCTAAAAATAGGGGATTGGAAATAATTATAAAATTGGCAGAAAACTTTCCTAAAATTATTTTTCACATTATTGGAGGAGATGAAAAAGAGATAAAATATTGGAAAAATGAATCTAAAAATTTAGAAAATATAATTTTTCATGGTTTTATAAATCCTAAAGATACTTATAAATATAGAAATTTATGCGATATTTTATTAGCCCCATATATGAATGCAGATAAAAATTTTGAATATATGTCTCCAATAAAAATTTTTGAATATATGGCTTCTAAAACACCAATGATTTGTTCTGATTCAAAAATTATAAGAGAAAGTTTAAATGAAAAATATACAATGTTAGTTGATAATGAAGATATAAATGCTTGGATAAAAGCAGTTGAAAAACTTTATAGTGATAAAGAATTTAGAGAGAATATGGCTAAAAATGCTTATGAATATTGTGTACAAAATTTCACTTATGAAGCTAGATGTAAAAAAATATTGGATTTTATAGAAAAATGATTGAATTAAGAGAGGAATTGTTATTAGGTGATGGAGGAGAGAGACTTGTTTTTATACATCCAAATGATAGTAAAAAAGTTATAAAAGTTCTTCAACCCCAGATAAAAAAACATAATTTTCAAAATGAATTAGAATTTAAATATTATAATTTTTTGACAAAAAAGAATGTTGATTTTTCGCATATAACGAAATGTTTCGGTTATGTGGATACAAATTTTGGTAAAGGTTTGGTATTTGAAAGAGTTGTTGATTTTGATGGAGAAGATTCAAAATTTTTAAGAAATTGTTTACAAGAAAATATTTTTACTAAAGATCAAGAAAAAAGATTGTTAGATGATTTAAAAAAGTATTTAGAAGATAATGAAATTTTATTCATTGATTGTAGCTCTCATAATGTTTTTTGTAAAAAAGTAAGTGCTGATAAATATACTTTGATAATTTATGATGGATTAGGTGCTAGAAGAGATAATATAAAGCTTACTTTATATATGAAAAGTAGATTTTATACAAGATATAAGATAAAAAAGCAGTGGAAACTTTTCATGAAAAATTGTGAAAAAGCAAAGCATTTAGGATTAAAAAAATAGTAAAAGATATTAATTTTTTAAATATCTTTTTCTAAATCTTCTAATTAAATAGTTTGGGTTTAGTTTTTTTGCAAGTTTAGACTTTGAGTTTTTATATTTATTTAGATAGTTCTCTTCATTTTCAATAAAAAATATTTCTATTTTATTTAAATATTTTGTTTTATATGATTCATAATCATCTATATATTTATTTATAAAGTCATTTTTTTCAAATATAAGTTCATAATAAGACAATAATCTATTAAAAATTAAGCTTTTTAAAAATCTTCTAATTCCTTTGTCTTTTTCTAAATCATAAAACTTTGTGTAAGTTTCTAATATTTTTTTTGTACTTATTATATATTTCTCTGTTTTTTCACCAGTCATAACAGAATTTGGTCTTATTCTATATACATAAGCAAAATTATCTACAAAAGATACTTTTTTTGCATCATAAAATAGAGGTAATAAAGCTTCCGCATCGTCTGAAATAACTCCTGAGGTGTATGCAAAATTTATCTCTTTTAAGTAACTTCTTTTTAATATTTTATCCCAAGGAGTATTAGTAATATTACCTTTTTGTGCTGTTGAAAGATACTCTTTACCAGTATAAATTTTGTTATTTTCTCTTTTTATAGAAAACTTATTTAACGAATTATTTTTTAAAATTAAATGGTTAAAGTTTAAAATATCTAAAGATTCTTTTTTTGCAACACTATATAATTCACTTAAGCAGTTTTCATTTGCTAGATAATCATCATTATCTACAAAATATATATATTCACCTTTTGCTATTTGTAAACCATTATTTCTTGCCATTGCTGAACCAGCATTTTTTTGATCAATGATTAGCATATTTGGAAATTTTGTTTTATAAAGATTTAAAATTTCCAAAGAGTTATCACTACTACCATCATTTACACAAATTAATTCTATATTTTCAATGATAGTTTGTTTTAAAATACTTTGTAAACATTCATCAAGATATTCTTCTGCATTGTAAACAGGAACAATTATACTTATAAAAACTTCTTTATTTGACATATTTTAATTCTCTCTTTTTTATTTATATTAATAAATTTAAATATTCAATTTTTTCTCTTTGTGGAGCAAAAATATTTAAAGCTTTTTGATGATTATCTTTTGCTTTAGCTTTTTCTTCCTCAAAGTTATTTACAACGTTTAATAAAATTTCTTGCAAATTTTTAATATTATTTTCTTTTGTTAAGTGAATATGAAATCCTAAATCTTTAAATTCACTTGAAGATGTGTCATCATAAATAATTGGAATAAGTCCAAATCCCAAGCTTTCAATTATTGCATTACTCATTCCTTCTCCTAGACTTGGAAAAATGAAAATATCGCTTTTTTGTAAATACTCTTTTACATTTGAAGTGTAACCTACGAATTCGACATTATTTTTTAAAGAAGAGTTTTTTAAATAGTTTTTCATAGTTTCAAGATAGTCTTTATCTTGAATATCTCCTAAAAACTTTATTGTAAAATTAATGTTATTATTTTTTAGAATTTCACAAGCTTTTATAGCTTCAAATTGTCCTTTACCTTTATGTACTCGTCCAACATGAACCAAATCTACATGGTTATTTAAAGGTTTAAAATCTATATTTTCTTCTAGTTTTAAAGATGAATAAATTCTTTTAACACTTGCTTTTTGGGGAATTGGTAAAATTTCAATTATATTTTTTTTCATATATTCACAATTTCCTACAAAGTAATTTACATTGCTATAAAATAGTTTATGAAAAATATCTTTTTTTGAAGTTGTTTTTTTTGAACCTTGTCTGATTATAAAATTAATATCTAATCCTAAAGTTGCAAAATATAAAGATTTTATCTCAGAAGCACCTAAAAAAATTATATTTTTTATATTACTGTTTTTTAAAATTTCTCGTACAGTGAAAATAAGTTTAAAACTAAAATTAGATGAAAAATTTACTATATGCAGATTTATATCATAGTTTTCAAAATGTTCTTTTCTATTTGCTATATAACTATTATCTCTAGCGATAAATTCTACTTCAACATCTTGGCTTAAAAGTCTTGCAAGTTTTACTGATGCAAGTTCCATTCCTCCATTTACTCTTGATAGACAAATAATAGCTGTTTTTTGTTTCATAATCACCTCTAAAATAGGGATTGTATCTTAATTAAATTAAATTTTCTATATAATATAAGTTATATTAATAGAATAAAGGTTGTCTTTGAAAATTACAGCAAATATTATTACACTAAATGAAGAAAAGAATATAGAAGAAGTTATAAAATCTGTTAAAAGTGTATGTGATGAAGTTTTAGTTGTGGATTCTTTAAGTAGTGATAGAACTTGTGAAATTGCAGAAAGTTTGGGTGCAAAAGTTATAAAACAGACATATTTAGGAGATGGACCACAAAAGGCATTTGGTGCTCCATATGCAAAAAATGATTGGGTTTTGAGTATTGATGCAGATGAAAGACTTGATTTAAATGCAATAGAAGAGATAAAAAAATTGAATCTAGAAAATAGTTCTTATGATGCTTATTCTTTTGCTAGAAAGACATTTGTTGGAAAGAATTATATTAAACTTTGGTATCCAGATAGAGTAACAAGACTTTACAATCGTAAAAAATGTGGATTCTCAACTGCAAAAGGGCATGCAAAAGTTGAAACAAAAAATGTGTGTGATTTAGAAGCTGATATGTTGCATTATTCATATGATGATTATATCCATATGATAAGAACAACTGAAAAATTTATAAAAAGAGGTGCAATTTTAGCACACGAAGAAGGTAAAAAAGCAACAGTTTTTGATCCAATTATTCATGGTTTGGGAGCTTTATTTAAAGCTTTAATATTAAAAGGCGGAGCATTTCATGGAATTAATGGATGGAATGTAGCAGTAATTTCAGCATATAGTTCATATATGAAGTATGCTATTATGTTGGATATGCAAAGAAATGCAAAATAAAAATATTTTAGAAGTTTGTTTATCCCCTGATTTAGGTGGATTAGAACTTTATATGTGTAATTGCTCAAAAGAATTAGCAAAAGATTTTAATGTAACTTGTGTAATTTCAAATAATTCAAAATTAGAATCTTTTTTAGAAGATTTAAAAGTTATAAAAATAGAAAGAAAAAGTAGTTTTTCTTTAATCTCTTCAATAAAAATAGCAAAAATTATTGACAAAAATAAAATTGACACAATACATATTCATTGGACAAAAGATATTCCAATAATAATTTTTGCAAAATTATTATCAAAAAGAAAACCAAAAATTATTCAAACTAGACATATGACAATGACAAGATTTAAAAATGATTTTTATCATAAGTTTTTGTATAAAAACGTAGATACAATTATTTGTGTGACAAAAGCTTTACAAAATCAAATAGAAAAATTTATTCCTCAAAATATTAGACCAAAAGTAAAAACTTTATATTTAGGGGCAAAAAATCCTAAAGTTTTTACAAAAGAAGAGTTAAATATTTATAAAGAAGAGAAATTAAATTCAAAAAATTCTTTTATTATAGGTTTTGTTGGAAGAATTAATGAATTTAAAGGTCAATATCTTTTGATTGAAGCTATGAAAAAATTAAAGATTAAAGAATTAGACGTAAAAGCTTATTTTGTTGGACATCCTATGAATGAAGAATATTTGAACTCTTTAAAAGAAAAAGTAAAAAATTATAATCTTGAAAATGAAATACATTTTTTAGGTTTTTCAAAAGAACCAGACAAGTTTATGCAAGCCTGTGATGTGATTGTAGCAGCTTCCAAGAATGAAACATTTGGTTTAGTTGTTATTGAAGCTATGAAAAATCAAACAGCTATTATTGCTTCAAACAGCGGAGGATTTTTAGAAATTATTGATGATAGAATTAATGGATTATTGTTTGAAAACGAAAATATAGAAGATTTAGCATTAAAAATTGAAGAACTTTATAATGATAAAGATTTAAAAGATAATTTAGTTTTAGAAGCAAAGAAAAAAGTTGATTTAGAATTTGATAGTGAAATACAATTTAAAAAATTAAAAGAATTTATGAAAGGAAATTAAAGATAATGCTCTTTAATAGTTATGAATTTATATTTATATTTTTGCCAGTAATTTTTGTGGTTTACTTTTATTTGAATAGTAAACGATTAATATTAGGAGCAAAGATATGGTTAGTAGTAGGGAGTTTGTTTTTCTATAGTTACTGGAATGTAATATATCTTCCTCTAATTTTACTTTCAATATTTGTAAATTATGGTGTAGGATTAAGTTTAGTAAATCATGAGAAGATAAGAATTTCTTCAAAAACAATACTGAGTTTTGGAATAGTGTTTAATCTAGGATTATTAGGATATTTTAAATATACAGATTTTTTTCTAGATAACTTTAATGGAATATTTGGAACAAATATACCATTGCCACATATAATATTGCCTCTAGGGATTAGCTTCTTTACCTTTACACAAATAGCATTCTTAGTAGATGCATATAAACAAGAAGCAAAAGAGTATAGCTTAATAAATTATATGCTGTTTGTAACATATTTTCCACACTTACTAGCAGGACCAATTTTGCATCATAAAGAGATGATGCCACAATTTGCGAGTAAATATAATTGGGTAAAGAATTATAGAAATATAGCATTAGGACTGTTTATTTTTTCAATAGGATTGTTTAAAAAAGTAGTAATAGCAGATACCTTTGCAGTATGGGCAAATGCAGGATTTGATACAGCAACAACTTTAAATCTAATAGAAGCATGGGCAACATCTTTGTCTTATACTTTCCAATTGTACTTTGATTTTTCAGGATATACAGATATGGCAATAGGTATAAGTTTGATGTTTAATATAAAATTACCTATTAACTTTAACTCTCCATATAAAGCATTGTCAATTCAAGACTTCTGGAGAAGATGGCATATGACACTCTCAAGATTTTTAAGAGATTATTTGTATATACCACTAGGAGGGAATAGAAAAGGTAATATTAGAACTTATGTAAATCTAATAACAACATTTCTATTAGGTGGATTATGGCATGGAGCAGGATGGACATTTATAATCTGGGGATTGCTACATGGAATAGCATTAGCAATACATAGGCTTTGGCAAAGCTTAGGATTTAGAATGAATAAAATCTTAGCATGGTTTATAACATTTAACTTTATAAATATAACATGGATATTTTTTAGAGCAAAAGATTTTGAAAGTGCAATGAAAGTATTTGGTTGTATGTTTTCTTTTGATAATGTTGTTTTACCAAGCATATTTTTTAAGAAGTTAGCATTTTTAGAAAATTATGGAATTAAGTTTGATGAAGTAACTCGCTCAATAAGTGGAGGAAGTGATCTTTTAAATCTTACTTTAGCTAGTATGATTATTGTTTTTTTCTTTAAAAATTCTATGCAATTAAAAGATAAATTTAAATCAAATATTTTTATATTAGTTTTTACGGTTTTTTTATTTGTTTATTCTATGTTTTCTTTGAACAAATTTAGTGAATTTTTATATTTTAATTTTTAAGGGTAATAATGAACAATAAATTATTTATAAAATTATTTTTTTGTCTTTCATTAATTAGTTCAATTGTATTATTTTATTTGTCTTTCTTAGGGTATTCAAATGATAGGTTAGCAAAATATAGTGAAGAGCGAGTAGAACAGTCTAAAAATGAAAAAAGTGAAATTGTATTTGTTGGAGATAGTTCTTTAAAGTATGGTTTGGATGAAAAATATTTTTCAACATTATTAAATAATAAAAGTGTTTCAAACTTAGCTTTAACTGCTGGTGCACACAATATTTCTGCAACATTTAATATGATTAGAAATATTATTAAAAATAACGACAAAATTAAATACATTGTAATAATGCAGAATCCATCTATTTGGCAATATCCTTTTTCTGATGGTGGATATTGTTCAACATTAGATAATTTATCAAATGAGGAAGTAACAGCATATAAATTTTTAGATAATATTAGTTGTTTTAAGTATAAATATATGAATCTCAAATCAATAAAAAAAGCTTTTAAAAAAGAGAAAAAAAGTAGAGATGAAGAAGAAACTTATAAAAATGGTTTACTTAATATTAATGAAGAATTAAATAACAATAAATATATCGATTATGAATTAATAAATTCTTCAAAAAATAAAGAATTTAAAATGCTAGATGATTATTTACAAGATAAAAATGTAAAAGTTTTTTATATTCAAGGTACATTGCATTATGATTTATATCAAAAATATTCAAATGTTATTGATGAACAGCATAAGATATTAAGAGAATTTAAAAATATAACTTTTATAGAAAAATACTTATATCCTATAAATGAAAATATGGGAAATGCTGAAAACCATGTTCATAGTTCTTATAAATTAGAATCTACAAAGTTCTTTTATGAAATATTAAAAGATTATTTAAAATAGGAGATAAAATGATAATATTAAAAGATGAAGATTTTGTTGGAAAAGGAAATGAAAGAGCTTGTTATATTCATCCTGAAGATAAAAATAAAGCAATAAAAATTACATATGAAAATAATAATAGAAAAGAGAGCAAACAAACTAAGTTAGAAGTAAATTATTATAAAGAATTAGAAAAAAGAAGAATGATAAATTTTAAACATCTTCCAAAATATTTTGGTGAAGTTAAAACAGACAAAGGAGCTGGATTTGTTGTTGAACTTATAAGAGATTTTGATGGTGAAGTTTCTAAAACATTTGAATATTATTTAAAAAAGGATGGTGTTTTAAAATATAAAAAAGAGTTAGAAGAATATAAGCAATATTTTTTAGATAATTGTATAATTTTTAATTATGGAATGATGCCTAAAAATATACTTCTTAGAAAAAATAGTGAAACAGATTTTGATTTAGTATTAATTGATGGATTAGGTGATGTTAGTTATTTTACTCTTCCAAATAAAATACCATATTTTGCAAGAAAAAGAATAAATAGAAGATGGGATAAATTTATTAAAAAATATTTATAAAAGTAGCAAAGAATTTGCTACTTTATAAAATCAAAATCTTTTGTTAGATCGTTTTTTTCATCAAAAGAGATTCTTAGAATTCCATCAAATCCAGAAATATCGGCCCCACAAACATAATAATCTTCTTTAGTATTAAAGTAATCATAGTGTTTTTGATATCCTAAAAGATAACTTACTAAATCTCCAACTTGATAATGTGAAATATATGGAAAATCTTGAAAATTGTTATTTAAATCTTTTGGATTATTTATTCCATAGACAAAAAAAGGAATCTGCCAAACAGAATCAAAATCAAGTCTTCCATGTCCATTTCTATTTTTTTCTATACTTGTACTATGATCAGAAGTAAATATAAAATATGTTGGACGATCTGTTTTTTCACTTATTTTTTTGATAATATTTTCTATAACATGATCAGTGTATCGAACTGAATTTAGATAGTCAATAAGAGTTTGACTTAAAGTTTTATCTTCAATATTTTCTTTATTGTATATTTCAAATTCTTTAGGATATGTATCATAAAATGGACTATGAGAGGCTCTTTGATGAAGTGCTATGAAACTTGGTTTTGAAAAATCAATATCATCTATCTTTGTAATTAAATATTCATCAAGTGCAGGTGTGCTTGCCTCTTTAGTTAAATTTGTACCATCAAAATAATCGTCAATAAAATTAGTACAAAGATAGCTTTTTAGCTGAGCTAACTGATTTCGTGCTTGTGCTGAGTAAAAATATGTTTGGAAACCATTTTCTTTTGCCATTTTAAATAAACAAGTATTTTGTGAAATTGCTTGAGGAACACCATCTGGTTGTTTTATCATATTAAAAAAATTAGGAATTCCAACATCTGTTACAACTCCTGATGATATAGCACTTTTGTAAATAAAATTTTTATCATTTTTCAAAGTATCCAAGTAAGGAGTTGATTTTATATGATAACCATATAAAGACATAAAATTTCTATTTGCACTCTCTCCCATAATTACAATAATATTGATGTTAGGATTTTTTAAAATAAGATTTGGAGTTGAGACAATTGGTTGTTCTAATCCACTATAATGTGATATAAACTTTTTGGGTAAAATAATCGCAAAAAGATGACTAATAGATAAATATGAATTTTTAATTGGATAATATTCGACTGAAGGACGATGACCTTTTCTAGTATTGTCTTTTACATATAAGCTAATAGGATTTATAAAAATTGCAATAATTAAAAAATAAGATAAATAAGGAACTTTTAATCTTTTATTTTCACTTATTTTTAATAAATAATAAATACAAACTAATAATATAAAAAACATGATTGTTGGAATAATAATTATGCTCGTAACAGATTTAAATGTATCAAATACTTCTTTAAATTTTGTAAAGAACAACATATATTCTAAAGGAAAAATCCAAGTTCCAAAATATGAAAAGTGTAAAAGTTGAAACCATGCAAATATTGCTAAAATAATATATATTACAAATATAGCTCTACTTTTTATGATAGAGATTATAGCTAAGTTTAAAATTAGTTGTTCAATAAAAGATTTAATATCTAAATTAAAAACTAAAATGTTATTATAAATTCTAAAGATTTGTTCAAAACATATAAAAAGTATTGTTATTATAAAAGATAACAAAAGGTTATAAGCAAATTTAGAAAAATTATTTTTCATTTATATTATCCTCCAATTAAAATAAAAGTAGAAATTATATAAATATATTTGTAATATTCGCTTAAACAGTATTGATTAAATTTAAAAATATGTAATTTTTGCTAAAATATCCCCTTTATTACAAGGGGAATAAATTGAATATAAAATATCAATTAAATAAAAATTATGAAAATATTAAAGATTTTTTGTTAAATATTAAAAATTTTTTTAAACAAAATTCAAATACTATTCACAAAGCTAGAAATGAATTAAAAGTTATAGAATATAAAAATATTCAAACAGTTGTTAAAGCTTTTAAAATTCCAAATATTATAAATCAAGTTGTTTATGCATATTTTAGAGATTCAAAAGCAAAGAAATCTTATGAAAATGCTGTAAAACTTATTAATTTAAATATAAACACTCCAACTCCGATAGGTTATATAGAGTTTTATCAAAACTTTTTATTTAAAGAAAGTTTTTTTATTAGTGAAAAATTGGATTATTTATTTACTATTCGTGAGCCATTAAGAAATACGATGTTAAATGATAGAGAATTAATTATAAAAAGATTTGTTGCATTTACTTATAATTTACATAAAAATAGTGTTTATCACAAAGATTATTCAGCTGGTAATATATTAGTTTTTAAAAATAAAAATGATGAATATGATTTTAGTGTGGTTGATATAAATAGAATGGAATTTAAAAATATTGATTTAGAAACTGGTTTAGATAATTTTGCAAAATTATGGTTAGATGAAGATAGTTTAAAATTAATTGCAACTGAGTATGCAAGATTATCACAAAATGATGAAAAAATAGCTATTGATATTTTGAAAAAATGTGATAAAAAACTAAAAGATTTTGTAGAATTTAAAAGAAAAATTAGAGGTAAAAAATAGTGAATTTGCTAATAACAAGACACGATAAAATAGGTGATTTTGTCGTAACTTTACCTCTTTTTAAAGCTATTAAAGAGCAATATCCTAATACAAAATTGACAGCACTTGTATCAAAAGTAAATTTTGATTTTGCAAAAAATATCGATTTTATAGATGATGTTATTTTATTTGATAAAAATAATTTATCAAAAACATTAAAAGAGATAAAAGAAAAAAAATTTGATGCCAGTATTAGTGCGTATATTGATATAACACTAGGAAAACTTCTTTTTAAAAGTGGTATAAAAAAAAGAGTAGCGCCAGCTACTAAAATAGCACAACTTTTTTTTAATAAAAGAGTAAAACAAAGAAGAAGTCAAGTTGCAAAAACAGAGTGGAGATATAATCTTGATTTGGCAAAAAAAATATATCCAGATATAAAACTTGATTTTACTAAACCACTTTTAGATATTAAAGTAGAAAGAGAAAAAAGGGTAATTTTTCATGTTGGATTTGGTGGAAGTAGTGATGGAAATCTAAGATTAGATGATTATATAAATTTAGCAAGAAGTATTAAAGATAGTAATTATGAAATAGTTTTTAGTTTTGGACCAGATGATGGTGTTTCTAAAGAATATATAAAAAATAAACTTGATTTTAAAGCAACAATTTTTGATTCAAAAGTTTCTTTGTATGAATTTACTAAATATTTGGCTTCAAGTTATCTATTTATTAGCACTTCAACGGGACCTATGCACCTTGCAGGAGCAACAAATACAAAAACTTTATCGTTTTTTGGAGATTCTTTATTTGCAAGTAGTAAAAGATGGGCAACTATAAGTAATGAAGAAAATCAAAACAATTTTATGATTAATTTTGATTATACAAAAGAAGATTATGAAAAAATAGAAAACAGATTAAAAGAGTTAATTAGTGAATAAAAATTTTTTTGTTTGGGATAATTACTCTGATCAACCTCAAGTTATTAAAGATAAAGCTTACAAGAAAGCTATGCGAAAAAAGCATTTAAAAGATTTTATAAAGCTTTTTATCAGTTCTTTTTTTATTCTACCTATGGCAATACTTTTTATGAAATTTTTTAAAGGAAAAGTTAAATTCTCAAATGACGATTTTTATGGCTTAGGAGTGAATCTTGATAAAGGCAATTGTCAAGTTGAATTAGTAGAAGAACTTCAAGTAAAAAACTTAATAATTAGATTGCCATTATGCGATATAAAAAATATTGATTCTTATGTTGATTTTGCCCAAAGTTTTAATAAAATATCAAAAAAGAATATTTTATTAAATATCATGCAAGATAGAGAAAATATAGAAAATCACAAACTTTTAAAAGAAAATTTGGAACTAATTTTTATAAAATTTGGCAGTTTTGTAAGCGAATTTCAAATAGCAACTACAATAAATCGTGCAAAATGGGGGTTTTTTAGCGTAAAAGAGTATGTAAATTTCTATAAAGTAGCTCAAAATTTAAAAGATGAAAAATTTCCAAATATAAAACTTTTAGGACCTAGTGTTATTGACTTTGAATACTACTATAATGTTAGAGCTATGTTTAATTTTGAAGATATAAAATATGATATAGTTAGCTCTTTACTTTATGTAGATAGACGAGGAAGTGCAAAAAACAAACAATATCTTTTTTTTGATTTTAAAAATAAAATTGACTTACTTTTTTCTTTAGTAAAATTAAGTCCAAAATGTAAAAATGAAATATATATAACTGAAGTTAACTGGCCTATAAAAAACAGAGTGCCTTATGCTCCTACAAGTGAAAAAGAGTGTGTTTCAAATGAAGAATATACAAAATATATGTTAGAGTATTTTGAAATAGCAAAAAAAAGTAAAAAAATAAAAAGAGTTTATTGGCATCAACTAATTGCTCCAGGATATGGATTGGTTGATAATAGAGGAGGAGAAATTATAAAATATCCTCAATTTTATGCTTTTAAAGAGATGATTAAAAAAAATGATTAAAGAAATATTTATAGAAATACCTTCTTGGTTGGGAGATGCTATTATGGCAACACCAGCAATAGAAAATTTGATAAAAACATATCCCGATGCTCAAATTACACTTTTGGGATCTTTTGTTTCAACTCAAGCTTTTCAAGGTTATCCGAATATAAAAAGAGTAATAGTTGATGATACAAAAAAAAGTGGAAATAGATATAAAAATCTTATTTCTTTAGCAAAAAGTATCGGAAGAGTTGATTTAGCAATTTCATTTAGAAGAAGTATCTCTTCTAAATTTATGATGTTTTTTATAAAAGCAAAGAAAAAGTTTAATTATAGACGTCTTACAAAAAAAGAGATACATTTATGTATTAGATATAATGATTTTGTAAATAAAGTTTTAAATTTGCAAAATGAAGTAGGGGATTTAAAACTTTATTTTAAACCTTTTAATTATGGTAAACCAACTTTAGGAATAAATCCAGGTGCCACTTATGGAAGTGCAAAAAGATGGTACCCAGAAGAGTTTGCAAAAATTGCAATTGAGATGTCAAAAAAATATGATATCGTAATTTTTGGAGGACCAGCAGAAACTAATATTGCAAAAGATATAGAAACTGAATTAGTTTCAAAAGGAATAACAAATTACCAAAATTTAGCTGGTAAAACTACAATTCCTGAACTTATTGAAAAAATTGCTGGACTTGATTTATTTGTTACAAATGATAGTGGTCCGATGCATATTGCAGCTGCTTATAAGGTGAAGACAATAGCAATTTTTGGTCCTACAAAATTTACTGAAACAAATCAATGGAATAATCCAAATGGAGAAATTGTGACAAAGAATTTGGATTGTGCACCTTGTATGAAAAGAGTTTGTCCATTAAAACATCATAACTGTATGAAAGATATTACAGCTGTTGATGTTTTAAATGTAATTGTAAAACTATAAAAATAAATTTTCTAAGTTTTATTTATAACTTTTATTTTTGTACATATCATCCAAAACATAAATTAAAGCTAAAGCTTCTTTTTCTAAAACTAAATCATTTTCTATTTCTATTAATTTTTTATCTTTATATAAATAAGTTTTTATTGGCATATTAGGTACTAAAATTGCAACTTTATCTTCTTTTCTATAAGCATAAATTTCATCAAAAATCATTAAATTGATATTTTTTTTATTATCTTTAAATATTGAGTTTCCAAGAATTGGATAAGATAAGTCAATACCTATTAAATCCAATGCTGTTGCTAAAACATCTGCTTGTGAAGTCAAATTAGTAAATATTTGATGAGGAATATCACTACTTACAATTACAGCTGGAATTTGGAACATATCAATTGGAACTATTTGATCTCCATATACTCTTACATTATGGTCAGCGATAACTACAAAAACAGTATCTTTGAAATAATCTTCTTTTTTTGCGAGTTCAAAGAACTTTCCTATAGCAAAATCAGCATATTTTATTGCATTCTCTACACTAGTTTTTGGAATATTTTTTTCAAATTCTATTTTTCCATCAGGAAGTTCAAAAGGCATATGATTTGAAGAACTAAACATAACACTTACAAATTTTTCATTATTTTCATAATAAGATTTGAATTTTTCATTTGCTTTTATGACTAAATCTTCATCACTAACACCCCAAGTACTAGTGAAAATTGGATTTGTAAAATCTTTTTGTTCAATTACTTCATCGAAACCATTTCCTAAATACCAACCTTTCATATTGTCAAACCTTGCTTCTCCACCATAAATAAAACTTGATTTATAACCATAAGGCTTTAATAAACTAGCAACAGTAAAATAATCTTCTTGAGACTTATTTCTTTTTATTACTTCAATTCCATTAATTGGCAAAGTCCCACTAGTAAGTGCGGCTAGACCTCTAACACTTCTTGTACCATTCGAGTATAAATTTGTAAATGATAGATAGTCTTGAGCTAAGTTATCTAAGTTTGGAGTGAAGTTTTGTTTACCTATAAATCCAGTAAATTGTGCACCCATGCTTTCTTGTATAAAAATTACGAGATTTTTTTGTTTTTTTGAAGCTAATTTTGATTTAACTTCTCTATAAAAAGGTTTTTTTTCATCTTTGTAATTAATACCAATAGCCAAAGAAGCAACTTTATATGCTTCTTTTATATCAATTTTCCCATATTTTGATATATTGTTTTCAGCTTTTTTATTTGAATAATAAGCATAACCAAGAGAATGCAAAGAGTTTTTTGTAATCTCATTTATAACTCTATTTTTACTATATAATGCATCGGAAATATTTACAGGTCTGTGCCCTAAAGATGAACGAATACCTAAAAACAAAACTAATAAAATTGGTGCAAGAATTAAAATTC